>JAEPQP010000040.1 GCA_017640485.1 Phycisphaerales bacterium
CCCATGATGCACCCTCCCGCGTCATCGGCACCGACACACTGGGACAGGATGTCCTCTCCCAGATGTTCCACGCGTGCCGTCTAGCGATCTCCATCGGATTCGTCTCAACGAGCATCGCCGTCGTGCTGGGAGTCTCGATCGGATCACTCATGGGCTACTTTGGTGGTTGGGTCGACCTGATCCTCTACCGCGTCGTTGAAATCTTCATGGCGATCCCTGTTCTCTTCCTGCTCATCGTCGCCGCTGGGGTCCTCCCCCGCAACACCTATGTCATGATGGCGATCATCGGATGCTTCACATGGACCGGAGCCGCACGCTTCATCCGCGCCGAGTTCATGAAACTCCGCGAGACGGACTACATCCAAGCCGCCAAAGCGATGGGGCTCCCATTGTGGTCCATCCTCTTCAAGCACATGCTCCCCAACGGCGTGACCCCCGTCCTCGTCGAATCCTCCTTCCTCATCGCCGCCGCGATCCTCATCGAAGCCACCCTCAGCTTCCTCGGACTCGGACCAACAGGACAAGCAAGCTGGGGATCCCTCCTCCGCAACGCGACCGGTGAATCCGGCTCCTTCATCTGGTGGCTCGCGATCTTCCCAGGAGGCGCGATCTTCCTCACCACCCTCGCCTACAACCTGATCGGCGAAGCCCTCCGCGACGCGATCGACCCCAAACTCAAGAAAGCCCGCGTATAACACGCCGTGTTCAAAGACCAGGATGTACCCATGACGCAAGCAGCCACCAAACCAGACACCCAATCCACCATGAACACGAACACCAACATCCCCATCATGGAGGTCAAGAAGCTCGCTGTCTCCTTCGACAATGGATCCGGGCCACGCATCCAAGCCGTCGACGGCGTCTCCATGACCGTCTACCCACGCCAAACCCTCGCCGTCGTTGGTGAGTCGGGCTGCGGAAAGTCCGTCACCTCCATGAGCTCCATGCAGCTCATCCCACGCCCCCCAGGACGCTTCGATCGCGGCGAAATCATCTACCGCATGGAATCCGGAGAGAAGGTCAACCTCCTCACCCGCACCGAGCAAGAAATGCGAGCCGTACGCGGAAACGAGATCGCGATGATCTTCCAAGAACCGATGACCTCACTCAACCCGGTCTACACGATCGGAGATCAGATCATCGAAGCGATCACCCTCCACCAAGATGTGACCGCGAAGGAAGCGTGGAAGATCGCCGTCCAAGCGATGGACGATGTCGGGATTCCCGATCCTGAAGGTCGCATGAAAGCGTACCCGCACCAGTTCTCGGGAGGTATGCGTCAGCGTGTCATGATCGCGATGGCGCTCGCGTGCCAGCCGCGTCTGCTCCTCGCGGATGAACCAACCACCGCGCTCGATGTGACCATCCAGGCGCAGATCCTCGAGCTCATCAAGGACCTCAAAGCCACCCGTGATATGGCCGTGATCCTCATCACCCACGACCTGGGTGTGGTCGCCGAGAACGCAGATGTCGTCTGCGTCATGTACGCAGGGCGCGTGGTTGAATACGCCAATGTCTACGACCTCTTCGACAACCCGCGTCACCCATACACACGCGGACTCCTCGCCTCGATCCCCAAGATCGGCACAGAACACGACCGCCTGATCACCATCGACGAGATCGTCAATAACCCAGAGGAGTTCAAGAAGCTCCCCGGCGCCGAGCAAGGCGTCAGACCATGGTGGCCTTGGAACGACGCGCCCGCGGATCTCAAGAAGCTCGACGAGCCAGCGGGTGATTACTGCCTTAAGCAAGTCGCCGAGAATCACTGGGTCGGTGTCTGGCGCACCGAAGCCGTCGCCAACGACAACTCGCCACCGCCTCAGCTCACCTACCGCGTGACCGAGCACCCCGACGCGTAACACACCCGAGCCTGCGAGACCGCGTATGCGTGCACTCCTCATCGTTGACCGACTCTTTGCTCAGCACGAACGCGCGATGCTTCAGCGCATCGCAATTGGTCTCCTCGACGAAGGCATCGAAAGCAGACTCATCATCCCGGATCTCGGAGAAGTCGAAACCGCGAAGGTCTCAGATTTGGTCCCGCAGATCAAATACAAGGACCGGGGTCTGTCGTTCACCCTGCGAATCCGAGCCTCGAACATCCTCCGCGAACTGACGACTTCCAAAGGAATCGAAGATTGGGATGTGGTTCACGCGTTCGGGGGTCAGTCCTGGGCGCTCGCGCACGAACTCGCAAAGTCACTCAACTCCGCGCTCGTCCTCGAACTCTGGCGCGCCGGCATGATACCACGAGCTGCTCAGTTCGTCAAAAACGCATCGGTCGAGTGCATGCTCACCGCGCCCGATCGTTCCATCGAGCGTGCCGCGTCTACATCGGGATACCACCTCCCGATCCAGATCGCCCCTTGGGGTGTCTCTGTCCCCACAACCCCTCGAAAGATCCTCAGCGACTCAAACGGAATCTCCATCGTCCTCCAATCCTCCGGACGCGATCGAGCGGAATGCACCGCCGCATTCGACGGCATCCTCGATGCGATCTCGGGGGACGACTCGATTCACCTTTTTGTCAATCTCCACGCCGCTCAGCGATCTGCCCTCTGGTCACGCGCCAAGAAAGCAAACGCGCTCAGCCAACTCACCCTCATCGACAAAATCGAAGAGCAGCGAGACCTCGCGCTCAACGCCGATTTCCTGATCTACCCAGACACGATCCATGAGCACCGCTCGCTCCTGTACGAAGCGATGGGCAACGCGATGTGTGTCATCGCATCGACCGCTGAACAGAGTTCGTGCCTGATCGAAGACCAGACCGCCGCGATTGTTCACCGCTCCAGCCCGACCCAGTGGTCCAACACACTCAAAGAGCTCATCCGAGACCGAGATCGAGCGCGTGAACTCGGACACGGCGCCTGGTCGCATATCCGCGAGAAACGCAAGGTTTCCACACACATCGGCGCGACCATCGACGCGTACACCCAGCTCTCGCCCGTCCGGTAACCAGCCAGCCCGCGTTGGTTATCCATCCCGAACCAGTCCGCTAACTCCGCTGCATGTGCACTTTGTAGCGTTTGCGCCGTCGATTCGCTTTGATCCGTCTATTCCTGTGATAGATTCAGAGTGGTAGTCCATGCTTTCCCCCGCGCCGTCACCTCGGCCCGTCACTACCCAGCGCGAAGAACGGAGTTCAAAAAATGACCAAACTCACAACCGCCGCAAGTTTCTGCGCCGCTCTCATGATCGGAGCCGCTGCATCCACCACAAACGCTCAGTACACCAGCGCCCAGGTCGAATCTCCACAGATCATCGAGATCAACCCAGCTGCATTCCCAACCACCCGCACGCGAGGTGTCCAGGTCCGCTACTCCAACGAACGCGGAGTCCAAGCGGGAACCCAAGACGCCGACGGCTCAGTCACATGGAACGGCTCACAACGCGAAGCAATGGGGGGGCAAGACGCACCCGCACGCATCCTGATCCGTGTCTACGACGGCGTCTTCTCAATCGACCCGTTCGTGCCCATCGGATGTTCCAACGAAGACATCACCAACATGCTCTTCAACGGCACCACCCTCGAAACCAACCGCGCCCTCTTCAATCGCCAACGGATCGAACGCACTGAGAAACTCCTCAAAGCACTCGAAGCAGCACGCCACGACTGGCTCCGCAACAACGGGTACTACGGCGTCCGATCGTTCACCAGTTCCAAGTCCACCAGCGACACCCAAGCCAACGCTTCGACCCCAGAGCCCGCCGCCCGCTTCCGCATCCCCGCCGAAGCACCGCGTGGCCGATCCATCGAGCAAGTCGAAGCAGAGGACCTGAGCAGCGACAAAGCCCGCGCCATCGCCGCGAGCTTGCTGAGTGGACACGAGCCAATCCGGATCTCGCTCCCGATGGGAACCGCAGCAGATGTGGTCGCATCCGTCGAAGCACGAAACACAGAAGCCGAGATCAGTGAGCAAGAGCCCGAAGAGGAACTCGCGTCAAACGACTGATCTAGCCGCTGAACCAATAGATCGGATCGCATAAACTGGGGTGTGACCAGCCGACTCCCATTCGATCCAAGCAAGATGACCCGGAAAGACCGAGCCCCGGCCGCCAAAGGCGGTCGGGGTCTTTCGTCGTCAGCATCCGATCAGCCAATCACAGTCACCCAGCTCGCATCCTCGATCGAATCCGCAATCAGGAACACCTTCCCGACCAAGGTCCGGGTCATCGGAGAGATCAGTTCCGTCACCAACCGCACGCACTACTACTTCACCCTCAAGGACGATTCCGCCACCATCTCCGCCGTCCTCTTCGCGTCCGCCGCACGCAAACAACGCACGCCCCCGACGCACGGCCACAAAGTCATCGCAACCGGAAAGCTCGACTACTACGCACCCAACGGGCGACTCAGTCTCATCATCGACAAGCTCGAACCCGTCGGAGAAGGGGACCTCGAACAACGCTACAAAGCCCTTTGCGAGGACCTCCGCGCCAGAGGGTGGTTCGACCCGCTCACCAAACAACCCCTCCCGATTTTCCCACGCACCATCGCGATCATCACGAGTGAAACCAGTGCCGCGCTCCAGGATGTCCTCGATACCGCATCACGCCGCTGCCCCGCCGTCAACATGCTCGTCGTGGACGCAAGAGTCCAAGGCGATCTTGCCAAGTCCCAGATTGCCCGCGCGATCAACCGAATCTCCAATGAGCACGAACAACTCGGACTCGATGCGATCATCCTGACTAGAGGCGGGGGATCCCTCGAAGACCTGTGGGCCTTCAACGAACCCATTGTTGCAAACGCGATCCACGACTGCACAATCCCCATCGTCGCCGCCATCGGTCACGAGACCGACACCACCATCGCCGAACTCGTCGCCGACGAGCGCGCCGCAACCCCGACCCAAGCCGCGATGAAACTGGTCCCCGATCGCGAAGCCCTCCGCGAGCAGCTCGAGTCACTGACCAAGCGCATCACCCGCGAGCTCTCAACCACACTCTCATCCCACACCAATCACCTCAACCGCCTCGCAACCACCGGCCCGCTTGCCAACCCTTCCCGACTCATCGAACCCTCAGCAAACAAACTCGCACCACTCCGCCACAGACTCCAGAGCAGCACGCGAGCAATGCTCGGATCACACACCCGAACCCTCGACGCCCTCGCGATCCGTCTCGCCAAGCACCAACCCGCCGCTGTGCACGCGACACGCCGTGAACACATCGCCGGACTCACCCAAAGACTCTCCACCGCGATCCGCACCAACCTCTCGCGTCATGTCTCCCAGCTCAACGCCGCCCAGCGTGAACTCAACGCGATCGGACCCCGACAAGTCCTCTCACGCGGATACTCGCTGACCACTTCCCCCGACGGCACCCTCCTCCGAGATGCCTCCTCAATCAACCCAGGCGATCAACTCACCACCCACCTCCACGACGGTCAAATCACTTCAACCGTCAACGGCGACAAGAAATCAACCCCAAGCTCGAAGCCCAAAGCGACCAAGAAAAGAACCAAGAAGCCCAAAGACCAAACCCCACCCGGCCCATCCCTCTTCAGCTAGGACACTCCAATGCCAAAGAAATCCACAGAAGATCAACCACGCTACGAAGACCTCGTCTCCCAGATCGAGACCCTCGTCGAGAACATCGAATCCGGAGAACTCGGACTCGAAGAATCCATCAAAGGCTACGAGCAAGGCACCAAACTCATCAAACAAGCCCGCGCCATCCTCGATCAAGCCCAGCAACGCGTCGAATCCATCGATCTGGACCATTCCAAAGAATCCAGTGACTAAGCCAGTTTCGCCGATGAAAGGGATCCATGCCTGACACGCTTGTCATCTATCTCCCCAAGCTGGTGATCCTCGGATTCATCATGGCTTTCGGCGCCTCCGTTGGATCGCTTGTCAATGTCCTCGTCTACCGACTCCCGCTTGGGCTCGATGTCGTCAGCCCGACCTCCCGCTGCCCCAAGTGCAACACCAAGCTTACCTGGCGCGAGAACATCCCCGTCTTCGGATGGATCTTCCTCGGCGGCAAGTGCCGCTTCTGTAAAGACAAAATCTCGCCCGAATACCCGATCGTTGAAGCCATCGTCGCTGTTTTGTTCGGCCTCCTCTACACGATGTGCTACCTGGTCTCCGACAACGCCACCCTCTTTGGTCTTGCGATCAAGCCCGAGTGGGCGCTCAACGGCGCCGCGATGACCTGGCCGACCCTCGTCATCCTCTTCATCCTCATGGGTTCACTTGTCGCGATGACCATCATCGACGCACGCACCTTCACCATCCCCCTCGTCCTGACCTGGGTCCCCGCGATCGTTGCCCTCCTCTTCCATACCGGACACGCCGTCTGGTTCGAGATCAGCCGAGGACAACTCACTCCCGTCATGGAGGGCTACTGGAACTTCACCGATTCCCGTGATCGCTGGATCACCGCACCCAGGACAACCTGGACGATCCCAACCCCCTCCTTCGACAGCTGGAGATTCATCGGTATCATGCTCGGAGCCACGCTCGGCCTTGGGATCTCCAACCTCCTCCTTAAGTTCAAGGTCCTGACCCACTCGTTCGCCGACTACGAGCAATGGCTCGAAAAGCACAACAAAGACCTCTCCGAGTCCCTCGAAGATCCCGAGAAAGCGCCAGAACACAACGACGCACAAGATTGGATCATGTACCCCTACGCCCGCCGCGAGATGATCCGCGAGCTTGCGTTCCTCGCTCCGGTCGCCGTCTTCGGACTCATCGGAGGTTGGCTGAGCGTCACCCTCGTCACCAACATCGGAGGCGACTGGGCATTCAACCCAAGCACCGGACAGATGATCCCGCCCTTCCAAGCCCCGCTCTGGCTGGTCGTCCTCTCAGGAGTCCTCGCAGGGTATCTGATCGGTGGGGGGGTCGTCTGGGCAATCCGCATCCTCGGCTCCCTCCTGTTCAATAAAGAAGCCATGGGACTGGGAGATGTCCATATGATGGCCGCCGTCGGAGCCTGCATGGGTTGGATTGACGCGACCCTCGCGTTCTTCCTCGCCGCCTTCGTCGCCTTAGGAATCGCCGCACTGGGGGCGCTCGGGAAGGGTAAACTCGCCCGCGCCATGCCCTACGGCCCATCACTCGCCATCGCGACCCTCCTCCTCCTCTTCGCCAAACCACTCGTCGAATGGGGACTCGGAAAGATCCTCGGCATGGACGCTCCCTACAACCTCCCCTGAGCCGTTTATGCCCCATGTGGACCGGAAGGTGTTATCCATCCACACCCCCCGATTTCCACTCCCAATCCCTCCACAACCCCCTGCAAACACGATCCAAAGCGGATACAGTACAGGGATACATCACACAGAAACCCAAAACCACGGAGCCAATACCATGATCCCATCGATCAGCAAAAAACTGGGACTCACCCTCCTCTCAGCCGTCATGCTCTCCGCATTCACCGGCTGCAAAACAGTCTCCCAACGCGACTACGACGCCGCGATCGAGGAGAACACCACCCTCCGTGAACGGATCGCCGCGCTCCAGTCCTCGACCGACCAAGCCGCGCAAGCAAACCAATCCTACATCGACCAGAACAACGAACTCCGCGCCGAGAACCAGCGCCTGACCGATATGCTCGCAACCGCGCAAGCCAACCCGAACACCGGATTTGAAGGCATCGACGGCGTCGATGTCGGACGCCGCAACGGCGGTGAAATCGTCGTCGGCGTCGAAGCCGATGTCCTCTTCAACTCCGGATCAGCGGACCTCCGCAAGGATGCACGCGCGACCCTCGATCGAGTCGCAGGAGTCCTCAAATCCAACTACGCGTCTAACACCGTCCGAGTTGAGGGCTACACCGATACCGACAAACTCGTGAAAACCAAGGATAAATGGAAGACCAACGAGAACCTCTCCGCGGCCCGCGCACTCGCCGTCGAATCCTACCTCGTTGGCAAAGGGGTCGATAACGACATGGTGTATTCAGCCGCCTTCGGACCATCCAACCCCAAGGCGACCAAGAAAGACTCCCGCCGCGTCGAAATCGTCATCCTCGGCAACTAATTTGGTCTTCCAAACCAAGAATGATCAAGATCAGCGGGGTACAATCCCGCCGCTCCGGGCTATTGGCGCAGTTGGCTAGCGCACCAGTATGACACACTGGGGGTCACAGGTTCGAGTCCTGTATAGCCCATTCAACAACACGGCCTCGCAACACGCGGGGCCGTCGTTCTTCCGAGACTTCCATGGTTTTCCGCAAGCGGGAATCCAACCGAAGCCGGGATTGACAACCGCATACGCCACCTTAGCTCAGTTGATAGAGCAGCTGATTTGTAATCTGCAGGTCCTCGGTTTGAGTCCGAGAGGTGGCTTTCAGGTATTCATCCGAATACCCTCAACTCGATACACAGGGCGTGTATCCAAGCGGCCAAAGGGCGGGGATTGTAAATCCTCTCACGTTAGTGTTCGGTGGTTCGAATCCACCCGCGCCCACTTCTAAAAAACCTCCCAGACACCAGTCTGGGAGGTTTTGCTACGCAGTCTCATAGGTCCAAATAACTGGCCGCTCACCCGGTCGCGTGAAAATTGGTCTCTTTCCCTCACGCTCGATTATCGACCTTTGCTTCACTGAACCCCAAATCAAGCCGATCAGAGCCTCTAGTTTCAAAGAACCGAACTCCCATCGGAGGCTCACGATGCCGTTCTGGCCATTCAAGCAAGCGTCCTCAGCACGTACAATCAACGCGTCCACGATCTCTTCGGGAACACTCGGCGTCATTGCGCTCATCGCGATCTGTGCAGGCGCACTGACCTGGCAAACGCTGAGTTCACTGCGTTCACAGTCCATCAACCAGCACTCCACCGAACTCACAAAGAACATTGAGCTGATCGCGTCGCAAACCGAACTCGCTCTCCAGGACTCCGACCTCCCACGCATCCGCAGACTCCTGCTTGATGCGCAGGCCACAGGCCTCTACCACCGCCTCTCGATCCGATACGCAAACAATCAAACCCTGGTGTCCACCGATCTCGGAGAGTCCTACCTCGACACTCTGCCAAAGTCGTGGGGACAACCCGCCAACCCCTTCACCCGAAAATCCATCTACGACCCTTCACTCAACCAGTTCACGCTCCACGAACCTCTGCAGGTCTCAAGCACCGAGGACGCGACGCTCATCGCTGAATCCATGCCCATCTCCACGCCCACAATGCTCTGGAGATTCGAACTCACCTCGCTGCTCACGGTCCTGAGCGGCGCAGTCCTCGGACTCATCGCATACCTCCAAATGCGACACCGCCCGGCGCCGCTCAACGCGATCCGCAGCGCTCTCGTCCAGTACGCCCAAGGCGAAACCCAAACCGAAAGACTCCTCGTTTCCTCGAGTATGGGTGCTGAATCCCAAGCATTCAACGACATCCTCGAAGAGCGCGACACCCTCAACACACGACTCGCGATGCTCGAATGCGAGCAAATCATCAGCACCCACTCAAGCGATTCATTCGGACTCAGCAGTGTGTGCGCATCACTCTCCCAAGGCCTCGTTGTGCTCGATGCCGAACTCAACACCCAGTACATCAACGGCTCAGGCGCCGCATACCTCGCCGCTGATCCCGCAACTTCTGTTGGTAAGAAGTTCAGCTCGATCGATCAGAACAAGCTGATCCTGCCAACAGTCTCACGCATACTGAATCCGGATTCCCCAAGACGGCAGGTCATCGAGATCGAACTCGAGGGCGGTATCACCACGCTCCGTGCGACATGCACACGAATCCAGCGTGAACAAGATGTCATCTGCATGATCTACCTCGAGGACATCACCCAGCAGCGTCACGCGGATGAATCACTCAACAGCTTCATCGCTCAAGCGACCCACGAGCTCCGAACCCCCCTGACCAACATCAGATTGTTCGCCGAGGAAGCCATCGATAGCGGACCTGAAGACGAGGAGTTCCGCTCTAACGCGTTCAACATGATCAACTCAGAGTCCCGAAGACTCGAGCGGTTGGTCTCAGACATGCTCTCTGTCTCCGAACTTGAAGCAGGTTCGATGAACATCCGCAGGGAAACCGTGCGTCCAGGATCCATGTTCGAGGAACTCGAGCGTGACTACGCACAGCAAGCCGAAGCCAAGGATATCAAACTTACCTTTGATCTCCCACCAAAGTTCCCCTCGATCGAAGCCGACCGGGATCGGCTCGGACAAGCAATCCACAACCTGCTCGGGAACGCCCTGAAGTACACCCCAGCGGGTGGTACGGTCAACTGCAAAGTCGAGTTTGACCCATCCGACGCTATGACCGTCCGCGTTTCGGATACCGGGATCGGGATCTCCATCGAAGACCAATCCAAAGTCTTCGAACGCTTCTGCCGAGCAGCGGATCAACGCATCGAATCCATCTCAGGGACCGGTCTGGGACTCTCGATCACCCAAGAGATTATCAAAATGCACGGCGGATCCATCAGTGTTGAGTCCGAACTCGATCAGGGATCCACATTCATCATCACCATCCCATCGGGCAAGTCGGGTACCCAGAGCAAGGCCGCATAAACCGAAAGAAAGGAGTACGCATCATGATGACATTCGATCAGCAAAGCATCGGCGCTGTGACGGTACTCCGCCCGATCGGTCCGATCGCGACCCCTGAGGACGCTCAGCACTTCCAAGAGCAATCAACCAATCTCGTCCGCTCATCACTCGGACGCTTCGTCGTGGATGCGACCGAGCTCTCGTATGTTGACTCCTCAGGTCTCGAATCATTGATCAATGTTGCCGAGCAACTCAAATCGTTCGGGCAAGCACTCAAGATCAGCGCCATGGGTGAAACACTCGCCGAAACCATCCGGGTCACCCAGAACTCTGGCTCATTCGAACCCTTCGCCCAAGTGCAAGACGCGGTCAGGAGCTACCGCTAAATGCCCAACGATTCAGACCAACTCAACAAAGATCAGACTCAAGATCACACCTTCGATACCGCATTCACCGACATCGAACCGATCATCGAGCAGTCCGCTTCAAGACCCCGTCTGGTCGGTGAGGTGCTTATCTCAGAAGGTCATCTGACGGAAGATCAACTCGAGCAAGCACTCACAGAGCAACGCACCAGCGGCAAGAAACTCGGGGAAATCCTCGTCTCCGCCGGTACGGTCTCCGAGTCGGTCCTCCTGCACTCGCTCGCCCGCTGTCTCGGTGTCAAAGGCGTACGCCTCCGCCACGGCCTGATCGATCCACAGCTCATCACACTGATCAACCCCGAAGAGTGCGAGCGACTCCTCGTCCTCCCGATGTTCCGCGTCCACGGCAAGCTCACCGTCGCGATGGCTGAACCCCAGAATCTCCCGCTCGTCGACCAGCTCGCCGCACGCACCGGTCTCCAGATCAACCCCGTCCTCGCGTTCGAGCGCAACATCCTCGAATATGTCCGCAAGTACTCAGCGGGGGATGTGGACATCAACGAGTTCCTCACGACCCTCTCGGAGACCGATGTTGAGGTCGTCGAGCGCGAAGCCGTAGACGAAGATCCAACCACTGACCTCTCTCAGATGGTCGAAGGATCTCCGATCGTCAATCTCGTGAATGTCGCGATGCTCACCGCGGTCAAGGACGGCGCATCAGACATCCACATCGAACCCGACAAAGGCGGCACAAGAATCCGCTACCGTATCGATGGCTCCCTCCGCGAACTCATGCATTCCCCGATGGGTATGCACTCCGCAATCGTCTCACGCGTGAAAATCATTGGGAAGATGGACATCTCCGAGAAGCGCCTCCCACAAGAAGGCCGCGTCCGCATCATCGCTGACGGCCGAGAAATTGATCTCCGTGTCTCAAGTCTCCCAACGCTGCTGGGTGAGAAACTCGTGATCCGTGTCCTGGATAAAGAGAACCTCAATGTCCGCATGGAGGAACTCGGATTCCGTCCAGAGCTCCTCGAACGCTTCAAGAAAACCCTCAAACTCCCCCACGGCATGCTCCTCGTCACAGGACCAACCGGATCAGGAAAGACCACAACGCTCTACTCAGCACTCGATCTCCTCCGCTCCCCGGAAACCAACATCGTTACGGTCGAAGACCCCGTCGAGTACCAACTCGACATGGTCAACCAGGTCCAAGTCCATGATGGGATCGGTCTGGACTTCGCCCGCACGCTCCGCTCCATTCTCCGTCAGGATCCCGATGTCATCATGATCGGTGAAATCCGTGACGAAGAAACCGCAACCGTCGCGATCCAAGCATCCCTCACCGGTCACTCCATGCTCGCGACCCTCCACACCAACGATGCGCCTGGAGCGATCTCCCGCATGACCGACATGAATGTCGAACCCTATCTCCTCTCCGCAGCCCTCAACGGCGTCGTCGCTCAGCGCCTCGCACGCACAATTTGCCCGAGCTGCTCAACCAGCTACTTCCCAAGCGAGCAAGTCCTCGAAGACGCAGGGTTATCACATATGGCCGGCCGTCCATTCCGCAAAGGAGCCGGATGCCCAAACTGCCACGACACCGGATGCAAGGGACGCATGGGGATCTACGAGTTCATGGAAGTCACACCAGAGATCCGCAGACTCATCTACGCCGGAGCCGCAAAGCACGAGATCCGGAATCTACTCAAGACCCAAAACCAACTCTCACTCCGTGAGGAGGGTGTCAAGCTCGCGATCGCTCATCATACCAGTCTCGAAGAGATTCTCTCAGTGACCAAGGTCGATGATGTCAACGATGAACCCGACACGAACAGGAGCGCCGCATGAAGTTCTCATACGAAGCATACTCCAAGTCAGGAGCCCTCAAGAAGGGAACCATCGATGCCGCGGACCTCAACGAAGCGGAAGATAAACTCCGCAGGAAAGATCTTCTCGTCACAAAGATCACCGGCGGTGAATCCACTTCCAGCAAATCAAAGTCCACGAAGATCAACGGCTCAGAGTCGAAGGACAAAGCCTCAGTCAAAGTCGTCTCCGAGTTCGCACGCGAACTCTCCGTACTCGTGACCACAGGGACTCCCCTCGTCGACGCCATCCAATCCCTGGAGATGCAGTCCGAGTCCGAGTCCTGGTCCAACATCCTCATCAAGCTCCGATCAAGACTTGAAGAGGGCGACTCACTCTCTGAAGCTATGGAAGCCCAGCACGAAGTCTTCGGCCCGGTCTTCTGCTCCCTCGCCGCAGCAGGTGAATCCGGGGGCAATCTGGATGTCATGCTCATCCGCGTCTCAAAGCTCCTCAGACAGGAAGCGAAAATCCGCTCCAACATCGCGGGCGCGATGATGTACCCAATCCTCCTCACCGCGATCTCGATCGTGGTCCTCACCGTGATGATCGGCCTCGTGCTTCCACGCTTCACAGGCCTCTTCGAATCACTCGACTCAGATCTTCCCCCGACAACCAAGTTCCTCATCGGACTCTCCACCTTCATACGCATGTACTGGTGGGCAATCATCCCTGCTCTGATCGCAGCGGTAGGGGGGCTCGTCTATTGGATCCGGACCGAGCAAGGGAAGAAAGTCATCGAAACCAACATACTCAGAGTTCCCGTTCTCGGGAAAACCATCTGCTCGGTCCAGACCGCACGCATTTTCCGTGTACTCGGACTCCTCGTCGAGTCCAAGGTTCCCATCCTCGAATCCATCGAACTCACCCGCCGATCAGTGAGCAATACACTCTATAAAGATCTTCTGACCAACGCCGAGGACGCCATCACGATCGGTGAACCAATCTCAAGTGCATTCCAATCCAAGAAGCTCATCGTCCCGAGTGCCGCAGAAGCCGTCAAAAACGCCGAGCAATCAGGCCGATTAGGACCGGTCATGATCCAACTCGCC
This sequence comes from Phycisphaerales bacterium, assembly GCA_017640485.1. Lineage (GTDB taxonomy): Bacteria > Planctomycetota > Phycisphaerae > Phycisphaerales > UBA1924 > UBA1924. The sequence continues at coordinate 13,749 of JAEPQP010000040.1, forward strand.
GACTATCTCGACGAGGAGAACGAGACCGTGATCAAGTCGATCTCATCGCTCGTTGAACCGATCATCATGATCGGACTCGGACTCATGGTCGGATTCATCGCCGTCAGCATGTTCCTCCCACTCTTCGACCTCACAGCATCGGCAGGGCAGTAATCATGCGTTCAAGATCAAGATCAACATCACCAATCGGCATCGACTTTGACTACAACGAGTTCCGCGCGATCCAGTACGATCGAGGTCTCCAGCCAATCGCGATCGCAACCATCCCACGCACAGGCTCACGCAAGCTGATGCCGAAATCAGACGAGATCGAAAAACTCGCCTCGATCCTCGCACAGCGTGGATTTACTGGATCACAAGTCGCGATCGCTGTTCCGAAACGGTCATCATCATTCCACCTCCTCACCCTTCCTCCCCAAGGATCGGGAGCACCCATCGCAAAGCTGGCGCTGATCGAAGCTCAACGGTCCGGATCACACAAGACCAAAGATCTCCAAATCGGATTCTGGACACTCCCCACCTCAGAGGGGGCCTCGAAGAAAGCCTCCCCGTACTACACCGTCGCCGCCGAGACAGAGCCGCTCAATGAAGTCGCAGATTGCTTCGAGGATGTTGGGCTGATACCAATCAGCATCGAACCGATCGAAACCGCCCTCACTCGGTCTGCATCGTTCCACAACGAGTTCACTGAAAAATCGATCCACGCAATTGTTGAGTTCGGGTGGGATTGCTCAACCGTGGTCATCACCCTCGGCAGCACGCCGGTCTATACCCGCCGAGTCGAGTTCGGTGCCGCCCGATTCCGCCGCCAGTTGATCGACGACCACGCGATGCCTGTCCATGCAATCAACCCGCTCCTGAACCCGACCCAGGTTGATGCAGCACTCTCCAACGACTCCAGTTTCGAAGAACGCAGGGTCCATCGGATCGTCGCCTCAATTCTCACGCCGATGCTCACAGAAATTGCAGATCAACTCGATACTGCGTTGACCTATGTCTCACAGCAACACCGATTCGCTCCCTTCGGCGTTGTCTTCCGGACCGGATACTTCTCCACGCTTGAGCAGACCGCCCACTCAATAGCCCAAAGAACCGGGATGCCAACACTCGACCTGGAAGTCCCCGTGCTGGATGATCCGACAACCAGAGCGACGACCCCATTCGAATCACGCCTCTCTCCAAGGCTCACCATCGCAGCCGGACTCGCTCTGGGTGCGTACCAACACTCAACCAATCGCTCCCTCCAAGGAGCCGCATCATGAAGTACATCCCTGCACCGAACCTACTCCCGCACACAAGAACCATCGAGCGCAAAAAGCAAACCGCGATCCGATCGTGGGCATTCGCACTGTGCGCGTTGACTCTGGTCGTGGTCATCCCCTCAGCGATGCTCAGCATCCATCTCAGATCGTCCGAACCCGCCGATACGGATCATGTCGCCAGATTCGCAAACGATCTGGTTGAGCTCCGAGCGTCGATCCCAGCGATGAAGAAGCAACTCGCGCAGCTCGAATCCGATTCGCGCGCCCAGCAACTAGCACAGAACAGGATCCATTGGCCGACCGTGCTCGATCACCTCGGATCAATCACAAGCAAACTCGTCCGAATCCACGCTTTCAACGCGCAGGTCATGTCACACGCAGAAGTCCCCTATATCGAGTTCACGCTCCAGACCCACACCCGCACGCTCTCAGAAGCAAGGGAATACCTCGTCAGTCTCGAGAGCACAGGACTCTTTGATGAGATCGAGATGCTCGATTCTCGCAAGCAATCCGGATCAGTAGACGCCCCTGTGAACTCCACGATCCGAACCCGGATCAAAGCACAGGTCAGCAGTCTTCCCCAAGAGCAGCCAGAACCACAAAACCGATCCAGCGCGGTAGGGACCCCATGTAACCCGCTTCGATCAACCTCTCACCAACCCAGATCAACATCACCGGCGCCGTGATTACTCTCGGAGCCCTGGGCATCAGCGCCTACGCGATCCACAGCTCATGGGAGAGCAGGCAATCCGGGATCGAATCATCCCAACTCGAACTCTCCCAAGTCACGGAACAACTGACCACCGCTCAGCAACAACGGGGTAGACTCGCCAACCAAATCTCGAACCTGCAAGCGATTGTGGACGTTACCAGCAACGCGCCGCGCCCGTCCAACATCAATGAACTCGCCGTGACACTCGTTGCCTCCACAGAACTCCACGGCCTCAACCTCGACCAGTTCGAACCAGAGCCGCCGCGCTCCATTGGCACCGATGAGATCCAGTCCATCCTTATCCGCGCACAGTGCACATACCAAGCACTCACCAACTGGCTCAACGAACTCCAAAGTCAAATGCCCGATATCCATGTCGTCAGCATCTCGATCAGCACCCAAGGCCCCGAACAAGCCACAGTCGCGACGGATATTCGTTTGGATTGGTACATCCCGACCGACCAGCAGTCCAACACCAACTAATTCTGTGCAAATCATTTGGAGGATCCCGCTCCAAAATGAACGTTTGATGCATGGGACTCACAACAGAACGCAAAGTATTCCTCGGACTCATGGTCGTCGCCGGCGCATCGCTCGTGATCGATCAAGCCATCCTCTCTCCCAGCAGTGCCAGCGCCGCGCCGCTCGGGGATGTACCGCTCCAAACCAGCGGATCCGAATCGCTGATCAGCAGCATCACCAGCCCGATCACCAAATCGGTCACCGATGTCCTCAACGAACGCCTCAGTTCCGCTCAGATCAACAGCAACATCACCCCTGAGCAATCGCAAGAACTCCAGCAGATGTTCGCACCATTGCTCAACAAGCAGATCACCCCTCCAGCCGAGCAACCAAACACTCAGGAAGCAGCCCCAGAGCCTCCAAAGGTGATCACGACCGAGCCAATCCACACCATACCAACCAACCTCCCGAATCTCACCGCGGTCATGCCATCCCGATCCGGAAACTCCGCGGCGATCCTGGACGCAACCCTATACCGGGTCGGGGATACCACCCCCGCCGGATACACACTCCTGAAAGTCGAGAAGCGTCAAGTGCTTGTTCGTTATCAGGACCGTCAATACTGGCTCGTGATCCCCGCATTCGAAGAATAAATCACTCCTAATCGGCACAGACTGACCAGATCGGGTAATCCACGCCCAAACCCCGACATTTGGAGTCAACTGGACACCCGACTCACCCGATGTCATCTCCAACACAACGAACCGCTTGCAAACGCAAGTGAAGGAGAACAAGCATGCAAGCAATCGCACCAATCAAAGCCCGCCGGAAGGGTTTCAGTCTCATCGAACTCGTCATTGTCGTCGTGATCATCGGAATCATCGGCGCCATCGCAATCCCACGCATGAGCCGTGGTGCAGCAGGAGCCGCAGACTCCAGCCTCGTCGCTGATCTCGCAGTCCTCCGCAGCGCGATCGACCTCTACAAAGCAGAGCACGGCGGAACCCTCCCGAGCTTCGCAAACTTCGAAGACCAACTCACCACATACACCAACGACGCAGGCACCGCAAACGCGACCAAGTCATCAACCTACTACCTCGGACCATACCTCCGCGAACTCCCAACACTCAAGGTCGGCTCAAACAAGGGCCAAAGTGCCATCGTCGCAACCCAAGGCGGCACCACCGCAGGCTGGGTCTACAACGAAACCACCGGTGCCATCAGCGCCAACCTCCCGAATACCGAATCCGATGTCCGAGGCGTGCAGTACAACGCATACTAAATCACACGGATGATTCAGTACCAATGTATTCTCACCCACGCCCCGGCATGCACACGCACGCCGGGGCGTTCCCGTTCGAGGGCCGCACAATGAAAACTCCCACACAACATCGCAAAGCAGGGTTCTCATTGATCGAACTCACCATGGTCGTCGCAATCCTGGGGATCATCGCCGCGATCGCCGTCCCTCGATTCGCCGACGCCGCATCAGGTCGCCAGCTCCAAGCCTCCAAAAAACAGCTCCTCTCTGACATTGAGAACACCAAACTCCGCGCCCGCGCCACCTCAACCCGGCACACCATCAAGTTCTACCCGAGCCGGAACATCTATGTCATCGCAGAGGGGAACACCGTCGACGACACCACAATCATCATCGCGCGTGACCTCACCGCCGAACCCTTCAACACAACAATCAGGCGCACCGACCTCGGTGGTGACGAAGTCATAACTGTCACCGCCTTCGGAGATTGCACCCCTCCAGCAGTCGTCCGACTCAAATCGAATAATGAACGAATCGACATCTCAATCGAAGGCATCGCGGATCAAGGGGTAGTCCCCGTCGTCACTTCCACCGAGAGCGATGTCGAGAAACTCGTCGATAACCTCACCGGATTCCTAGGGCTCTCACCATGAAACAATCTTTCAACAGACCCACACACTCTAGCCGCCGCGGATTCTCCCTGATCGAGACCGTCATCAGTCTCACCATTGTCTCCGTCCTCTTCCTCGGACTCAGCTCCGCAGTCATGATCGGGTCGTACGCCATCCCGTCCACTTCTGAGTCTGGCACAGCCGATCGAGCCGTCGTCGATGGACTCAACATGCTCCGCGCCGACCTCCTCCAAGCAGCATCATTCAGGCACAGAAGTACGGCGTCGGGCATGCAACTCGTCATCACACCAAAGGTCGCCAAAGCAGCAGGCCAACCCACCGAGATCCGATACACCTTCGAGAAAACCGGGAATACATTCACCAGAACCACGGATCTCGCCGGAGAGCAACTCCTCTTCGGATCAGTCTCCGACATCGTCGCGAGTTTCACCACAGAGGACGTCAACGCCACCTCCGCATACATGCTGATCAGTATCAAAGGCACCATCCAGCCCATCTTCGAAGTCAATCTCGTACTCCCCAACAAACCGGAGATGACCTGATGCGGTCCCGATACCAAACAAGACGAGGCATCTCACTCGCTGAAACAGTCGTCTCGACCCTGCTCATCGGGTTCGTGCTCGTGTCCACGCTCACCATCGTCGCGCCCCTCACACGCTCAAACACCGTCCACGCAAACTCACTCGTCGCGACCAACCTCGCCCGGGAACTCTCCGACGAGATCGCCACCAAAGCATTCATCGACAGCTCGCCAGACAGCCAGGATGCGCTCGGATTTGATGCCGGAGATTCTACCTTTCTTCGATCAACCTATGACGACATCGATGATTATCACAAATGGTCATCCTCACCTCCCAAACACTCGCTTGGAGGAATCTACACCTCCATGACTGGATGGACCAGAGAAGTCTCCGTCGATCATGTCATGATCACCGAGCCCTCTAAGGACTCCCCAACCTACACCGGACTCAAACGGGTTACCGTCATCGTGTACAAAGACGGCACAGCCCTCGCCTCAATGACCACGCTCCATTCATCCACCGCCGACACCCTCGGCTTTGCAGGTCCAACGAGATAACCAACATGAAGCAATTTGCACTGAATGAATCCACGCCAGAGACCATTCGGGTCAGCCCACGCTGCGCAGGGTCAATCTACTTGGTCACTCTCATCACCATTGCTGCGATCTCTTCGATGGTTCTAGTTGGTGTTAAATTGAGATCGGCAAACAATATGAAGTCCTTGTATGTTGAAGAGATGTCTTCATCATCGCACGCTTCGATGAGTGCTATTGAGTATTCTCTTCAATTTATTCGGAGTGATTCAGATTGGAACATCACTGCGCAAAGTGGAATTCCTTTTCCTGAGTTTGAACTTGATGGAATGAGGTATAGTGGACGAGTTGTCGATTCCGAGACAATGGAAAGTCCAACGATGAGTACGAGTACTTATCAGATTGAGATCAACACGTCAAATGATATTGTGTCCGAATCATACCAGATCGAAGCGGTGTACTCAAATGTCGATTACCTAAACATGCTATCCAAGTACAGCGCCACGCACTATTGGCCATTGAATGAATCAAAGGGGGCCGGACTCGCTAC
>JAEPQP010000167.1 GCA_017640485.1 Phycisphaerales bacterium
GACGCTCGGCGGGTTGACGGGGGTGGATTATCCGCAGGTGATCATGCGTGGGAGTGGGCGGTGAGCGAATCAAGAAGGAGTCTGGGATGAAGAGTCGAGGGTTTAGTCTTGTGGAGTTGGTTTCGGTCTTGGCGGTGGTCGCGAGTATGGGCGCTGTGCTTGGGCCGAGTGTGGGGCAGATGCGCGGTCAGATGCGGGGGGTGAGCAGTGAGGGGAACCTTGCGACGATCGGGCAGGTGGGAGCGATGTACAGCTTGGATCATGAGGATCGGATTTTTAGCTTTACATGGAGAGCCGGGGAGCCTTATCTCAATTTGCAAAATGGGAAGATGACTGTTTCTCAAGATGATCTGGGCGCGGCGGCGCGTCAGGTTCAGAATATTTTGCATCGTGCGACAGGGCGAACCAGCGGGGAGTTTCGGATTCAGAATCCGAACACGCGGTTGATGCATCGTCGATGGTCTCATCTGGTGCTCGCAGATTACATGGGTGGGAGTGTGACTGATCCGATGTGGGCAGATCCTGCGGATACAAACCAACTCAACTGGCAGTTGAATCCGTTGGATTATCAAGAGGGGAGTTCGGTTCCATACGCGAATGGTCAGCCTGCGGAGGCGGGGTATGACGATCTTGTCAGTTGGCAAGAGACGAGAATCACACAACTCTGGCCGTTCGCATCGAGCTATCAGGTTGTGCCGCATGCTTGGATGCAGGATTATGGGAATCAATATTTTCCTACAGCTACAACGCCACATGTATTTCTTTCAAATGGGTTTTCGATCACATTGGGCGAGCGTCGCTTTGATGATGTTCGTTTCCCTTCAGCAAAGGTTCATATGTTCGAAGAGTTTGATCGTGAGCTGGCTGGGTCTCCGTATTTTGCGTATGACCATGCTGCCCCTACCAAGCTGATGTTTGATGGATCGATTAATACAGCGATGAGTGGGTTGGCGGCGAGTTCGGTGAGTTCTGATGATTATCGATATGGCAGAAAGATTGTTTGGGAGCAGACCTATGTGCCGTTGGATACCTTCCCGGTGCCTCTTGGAGGTCTGGGGGATGAGACGCTGTTGAACATGCGGTACCGCTGGACGCTAGGGGGGCTGTCGGGAGTGGATTATCCGCAAGTGATCATGCGTGGGAGTGGGCGGTGAACGAATCAAAGAGGAGTCTGGGATGAAGAGTCGAGGGTTTAGTCTTGTGGAGTTGGTTTCGGTCTTGGCGGTGGTCGCGAGTGTGGGCGCTGTGCTTGGGCCAAGTGTGGGGCAGATGCGCGGTCAGATGCGGGGGCTGAGCAGTGAGGGGAACCTTGCGACGATCGGGCAGGCCTCTGGTATGTATGCTTTGGACAACGAGGGGCGGATATTCACTTTTACCTGGAAGGGTGGTGAGACTTATACCAATCTGAGGAATGGGAAATCATTTGTTCCACAATCTGATGGTGATGCGGCTTCTTATCAGGTGCGTGATATTCTCTATCGAGGTACTGGACGAGTAGATGGAGCGACTCGAATTTCGGCACCCCTATCGCGCTTGATGCATCGTCGTTTTTCGCACTTGGTTCTATCTGATTACATGAATGGTGATCCGTCCTCACATATATGGGCAGATCCATCAGATGGTTCACTGTTGGGATGGCAATCGAATCCGCTTGAGTTCTTAACTGAGGATAACACGATTCCTTATGGGGACGGGTTCCCTAGCGATGGGTACGACTTGGACTCCGATTGGGCAGATTTTTCTATTCGCCAGCTGTGGGCATTTTCATCGAGCTATCAGGTTGTTCCTCGTGCGTGGTTATTCGATGACCGTGCGACATATGTGCCATTTGAAGATACTCCGCATTTGTATCGCCGAGTTATGAATGACAACTTGTTTTCACAGAGGTATTTTTCTGAGGTAGTCCATCCATCTGGAAAAGTACTGATGCACGAGGAGTTCGATCGCGATCATGGACCGGAAGCGTTCTTTGCATACGACCACGCACAGCCCGCGAAGCTCATGTTTGATGGATCAATCAACACAATGGCGAGTGGTTTTTCACGGAGTGCAGTAAGCCCATTGACAACACCATTCTTTCAAAAAGAGTACTTTCACCTCCAGGAGTGGCGTCAGGTTTATATTCCACTAGATCGATTTCCATTACCATTGAGCGGGTTGTTCGAGGACGAAGAGTTGAATATGCGATACCGATGGACAGCTGGGGGATTGCGGGGGACAGATTACAATCCATTGCTTTCTGGGTCTCGGTAGAGTTTGTAAGAGAATTTGTCTATATATGAAAAGCCCTCCCGGTGGTGGTCGGGAGGGCGATTTTTTCGTTCCGAGTGTTGGGGGTGTCCACTGCCGTGGTTCGTCCCTGACCTTGGCGCTTCCTTGCGCCGGGGTCCCGTCCTTGGTGGGGCGTGGGGGAACTGCTGCCCCGCACCTTCCGCTACTCGGTCCGGATTGTCTCGGCGTGCATGGACTGGCAGGTGCCATGGTTGCCGACGCTTGTGCCTGGGGGTCGTCTGTGAACCGTCAGGCGTGGTTCGTTAGAGATTGCTGATTTTCTCAGCGATCTCGTGCATGCGGGCGAGCTTGTCGTTGAACGACTGCTGCCAGGATTCTCGGTCTCGGATCTCCAATCGGTCTCCCGCTCCGATCACGACGATGTCGCGTGGGAGTTGCAGTGTCTCGACCTGCCATGCGGGCAAACGGATGCGATGGTTCGCATCGATGTCCACTTCCTCGGCGGCGGAGAACAGAATCGCATCCAGCTCGGACTGGTCCGGGGAGGGTGTGAGACTCGGTGCGGTCCGTCCGGCTGCGTAAAGCTCGTTGAACATCGCGTGGGTGTAGAGCCGAAGAGTCTTTGTTTGTGGCCAGGGGATGCAGAACCATGTGGCTCCGTCCTGGTTGGGGTCCCACCGATTGCGGAACTTGGCCGGGATCGCGAGGCGCGTTTTGGCGTCGATCGTCGCGTTGGCTTGTCCTGTGAATGGCACTGTGCTGGGCCTCGGTGGTGGTCATGTATGGGATTATGTCCCACTTCGGCCCACAACGCAACTCGCTTCACCCACAGTTCCCCATTTTGGGGACTGAATGTGGACAAGAATGGCGGGTATTCCACACATGGCTGGAGAGGATCTGCTTCTAAGGTCTGGAAGTGGGGGTATTTGCGCCTTGCATCGTGTTGGGGGGGCGGGTTTGGGCAAAATGGGGGGATCGGGGGGATGAGCACGAAGATCGGGTGGTGTCGGGTCGAGTTTTGACTCAGAGAGCGATCGAGCTCATGGAGTCACCGTTGGAAACGACTGAGAAACAGCTGATTGATTCGGTCATCGCGCGGATTGCGCGTGGCCGGTATCTCATGACGGCGTGTTATGAAGGGTCTCGATCGGGGGCTCTGGTGGAGTCGGTTCAGTGGTTGATGACGGAGCCGCTGCTGATGGGGGTTTCGGTTCGGAAGGGGCACGAGATCGATCCGCTGATTCGGGATTCGAGATCGTTCGCGGTCGGCTTTATTGATGATGATGACAAGTTCATCACCAGGCGATTCGGGAAGCGGCTCAACGGGAGTGATTCGGCGATCCATGTCGAGGGGTTGGATCCATTCGAGACGCTCGAGACCGGTTCGCTGGTGACGGGGAGTCCGGTGCTGCCGCAGTGTTCGACTTGGGTGGACTGTGAGGTGCTGCGGCGGGTGGATCTGGAGAACGCGCACGAGTTGTTCGTTGGATCGGTTGTTGGGATGATCCATGACGGGCAGCGCGTTGAGATTGATCCGAGCGAGTTTGGCGAAGATTAAGTCGCGTTGCTCTCGAGCACTGAACGGATCACAGCGTCCAACTTTTGATTGAATGATTCGTAGGAGAACCGCAGCGCGTTGGCGCGGCAGTGGTGGCTCAGCGTGTGGGGTTCGGGGAGGCGCTCGATCGCTGCGGCGAGGTCTTGCGGAGCGGGGAGATCGAAGAGGGTGCCTGTCCTGGTTTCGATGATGGTGTCCAGGGCGCCACCAGCTCTGCGGGCGAC
>JAEPQP010000063.1 GCA_017640485.1 Phycisphaerales bacterium
CATTTCGTATCGTCCGTTTATTTGGCTTGATTCGTCGTGGATAGATCATATCCGACTGTTTGTAAGGAGATATCGGTTTGTCTTGATCTTGTACTTGATCACCACTGTAGCGATAGTCACATCAGTTTCGGTATGGAAAAGCAGTCAGTCTAGGATCCAGCTTGAACTGAGCCGCTCAGAGGCGTCATTGAGAATGCAGCAAGCTGAGGCTGATACCGCACTCAAGCTAGAGAAGCTAAATAGCCAAGTTGCTTTGGAGCAAGATCGGGTCCGTCAGCTCAGCGATCGAAATCTCATGGCAAAGAATATGCTCGTCGCATGGAGCCAAGCAGCTGACAACAAAGGCGATGAGGTCATGGCATCGGCAAACTTGTTGTTTCTTTACACGATATCTACTTGCGGATTTCTCGATGATGCCCCTGAGATGGCAGACAAAATCTTGAATCAAAGGATCAACACTGCTGAAGAGTATCTGGCGACCTTAACGCCTGAAAATTCATCACCCATTCAAAGAGCTCTGTGGCATGAGATGCTGGGAGTTTGGTACATCGATCAGGGAAATTTAGATGGTGCAGATCATCTGATTAAGGCTTCTGACCTAGTGACCGAATATGCCCCAGAAGATCAGATTTGGAGATCGAGGCTAGAAATGATTACAGATTCTGGTGGATAACAAGGGGCTTTATAATCACAAATTTCTGGATATGCAAATTTTTGTATCATCTTAGTAGCTAACTGATCATGATCGGAGCGACCCAATTCCAGATATTTCGTCATTCGTGCGGCACTCATCTCCAATCAGAGGCAGGCATTGGGTTATTACACTCCCATAAACACGGATTTATCAAGAAATGAATACCCGAAAAAAGAGACGGTTTACCATATCTTTCAGTACTCTCAGTTTGAAAATAAGGCATATGAAACGGCTCCCAGTTCGGAGCCGTTTTTTGCCGTTTTGGGGACACACCGTTTGCTCAACTCCGACCAGTCCATCAGCTCTGGCCTGACTTATCGCAGTGCGAAATTCGAAAACAGGACAATTAGGTCCAAATAATGTGCTCGCGCTCCTTGTCTGCCCACGATTCAATCCCGTCACGGCACAAAGTCATGGGAACTCCCCTATTCAAAGGCGTTTCTGGAAGCGACTAGATCCCCAGAACGAAAGTCTCGATCAATTTCCATGAAGCATGGAGATTTTCTGAGACTCAATACTGAGTGCTCTTTTTGGTGCCGCGATGAATGAAAGACGAACCAGAATTCTGTTCGTTGATGATGAGAGCAATGTGCTCTCAAGCATTCGACGCTTGCTCCGATCGGAGTCATCAATCTGGGAGATCTTTACCGCTGACTCAGTAGATCGTGGGATTGAATGCATCCAAGCGGACGAGATTGATCTAGTCGTGAGTGACTTCAATATGCCTGAAAAGGACGGCTTGGAGCTGTTGGGCTGGATAACCAAAAACTATTCACTCAATACAGTGCCGTTCATCATGCTCACGGGGAACGCCGAGCATGATCTCAAACGCCGAGCGATTAATGCCGGAGCGGTTGATCTACTCAATAAACCGATCATGAAAGAGGATCTACTTGCTCGATTGCGGAACGCGATCAATGTCCGGGACTATCAGAAATCTTTGGTGGATCTCAACGCTGAGCTCGAGAGCAGGGTTGAAGAACGCACCAAAGAGCTCGAGAGTTCACGCAACGAACTGCTCTGGAGACTCGCGTATGCGACCGAAGCGAGGGATGATGTCACTGGGACGCATATCGACAGTGTCGCGAGACTGACCAAGCAGATCGCACTCTCGTACGGGTTGATCCGCGAGCAAGTGGATTGCATTCATCTCGCGAGTATGCTGCACGACATTGGAAAGATTGCGATCCCCGATTCCATCCTGCTCAAACCAGGAAAGTTGACGGATGATGAGCGAAAGCACATGGAGACCCATTGCAAGAGCGGTTGGTATATTCTGACCCGGCCTACAAACATCGACGGCTCAAGTTCAGGCCCGAACCAGTTGCTCGAATGTGCCGCTGAAGTGGCGTTGAGTCATCATGAATACTGGGATGGGCACTGGATATCCATCAGGTCTCAAGGGCGTTGATATCCCATTGTCTGGGAGAATCGTCGCGGCCGCGGATGTACTGAATGCATTGTGCTCAAGACGATCATACAAGCAAAAAATCTCATTCCAGGAATCCTTTCAGATGTTGGCTGAGAGGAGCGGCACACAGTTTGATCCTGAGGTCATCGAAGCATGCACTCGATGCTATGAACAGCTCCGCTCGATTGTGGAGAGTGTGGGACACGCACCAACACTGGATGATTCGATCAAGAGGGATGTGGCATAGTGGTTACTCATACTCAACACCCGATTGACTCTACATCCGATCTTGGATCCGGTTCAAGATACTTCTTTGCATCAATGGTTGTGCTGTGGTTCATAGCGCTTGCTGTCATCTATGGAAAGCTCGCAGTCTACAGCCAGAGCCCCGAAGGGCTGGGTACCCCTCCCATGGCAGCGGTCGCGAATGTATCTGTGCATCCTGAGAAGTACACGCTCGCCGTGTATATTCACCCGAAGTGCCCGTGTACTCAAGCGACTCTCTATGAAGTCGAGCGACTCATGACCAAGGTCCGTGATGAGGTTGCTCTCTCGTTCTATATCTTTGGTGCAAGCGATGCGCCCTCAGTGTGGTTTGAAGGCACGCTGGATCAGCTTGAGCAGAAGTTCCCAGATTCATTGGTCATTCGTGATATTGATGGAGAGTACTCAAAGTCAGCTGGCGCATCGGTCTCAGGTTCGACAGTGCTGTACACCCCGGATGGCGTGCCGGTGTTCTGGGGTGGTGTCACTTCGGGACGTGGTCACAGCGGAGACAACCTCGGTTCAGACTCAATACTCTCGATCGCTCGCGGGCTCGAACCCACACGATCAGAAGCGCCGGTGTACGGGTGCCGGATCACTGATGATTCATCGAACAACTACCTTGGCAACTGCTCGGATGAAAGTCTCGGGATCTGTCCAGAGCCTATGAAGGAGAACCAGGAATAAAGTTTGTTGATCCAGTAGCGGATGCACATGAACGGGAGCTCATCAATGAGGTTGCGGTCCGGACAGACAAGCTGTTCGGGATCCTGATGGCACTCCAGTTTGTTGCAGCGATCACAGCTGCGTACTTCATATCTCCACGCACTTGGGTCGGATCGACGAGTTCTCCTCACATCCACATGATCGGCGCCGCAGCATTGGGAGGGCTATTGGCGGGTCTCCCGATCTACATGATCCTCAAGAACCTAGGAAAGAAAGCCAATCAGTATGTGATCTCGGTCGCACAACTGATGTTCTCAGGACTCTTTATCCATCTCTCCGGCGGACGGATCGAGACCCACTTCCATGTCTTTGGTTCCCTCGCGTTCCTTGCATTCTACAAGGACTGGAAAGTACTCATCCCCGCGACAGCGGTCACAGCGATCGATCACATGGCGCGTGCCATCTTCTGGCCTGAATCAGTCTTTGGTGTTCTCGCGGCCGCGCCATGGCGAGCGGTTGAACACGCCGGCTGGGTCATCTTTGAGGATATTTTCTTGGTGTACAGTTGTGTGGTCGGTTCCAGAGAACTCCGTCTCGTTGCAGAGCGTCAGGCGGATCTTGAAGGCATCAACCACACAATCGAGCAAACAATTGAAGATCGAACCAGAGAGTTGATAGACGCGAATAAAGCCCTCGAGACTGAGATCGAAGATCGGATGAAACTCGAAGGGCAGTTGGTTGAGGCTCAGAAACTCGAATCCGTCGGTCAACTCGCGGCGGGTATAGCTCACGAGATCAATACTCCCGCACAGTATGTAGGCGACAATATCCGTTTCCTGCTCACCGAGTTTGATGGGATCATTAAAGTGATTGATCAGTACGCAAGCCAGCTGGATACCACCGGGCCGCAGCAGAGCTGGGAAGAGCGATCACAAATCATTCGTGACACATTGGAGGAGGCAGACTTCGATTTCCTCCGACAGGAGATTCCGCTCGCTATTTCGCAATCGCTTGAAGGGGTCGAGCGCATCTCTGGGATTGTCCTCGCGATGAAAGAGTTCTCGCACCCGGGTTCAGAACACACCGAACCCGCTGATATCAACAGGGCAATCCAGTCCACAGCGATGGTGTGTTCGAATCGTTGGAAGTATTCATCGAAAGTCGAGTTTGATTTGGATGAAAACATTGGTCCGGTGCCTTGCTATCTCGCAGAGTTCAATTAGGTGATTCTCAATCTGATCGTGAACGCCGCGGATGCTGTTGAATCGCATTACGACGATGAAGTCATCCATGGTGTGATCTTGGTTTCGACCAGACGACTTCCGGACGAAGTGGAGATCACCGTCCGCGACAACGGTGGGGGGATGCCAGAGTCAGTGAAAGCAAAGATCTTTGATCCGTTCTTTACAACCAAGGAAGTTGGGAAGGGAACCGGGCAGGGACTCTCGATCAGTCATGATGTGATTGTGAATAAACACAAGGGTTCGATTCAGTGCGATGTATAAGAGGGAGTCGGAACTGTGTTCACAATCCGTCTACCTCTCAAGGAGTTCTCCGATAGCGAAAGTACCGAACTGAGGGACGCGGCATGAATGAGCAAACAGGGAACAGCAACTTGATTAAGGTCCTCTTTGTCGATGACGAAGAACTGGTTCTTCAAGGGCTGAAGCGTCAGCTAAGAGGCCAACGGAAGAACTGGGATATGAAGTTCCAAAAGTCCGCATCGGATGCTTTGGAGTTGCTCTCCAAAGAGCACATGGATGTCATTGTCAGTGACATGCGGATGCCTGGCATGAACGGGGCTGAGCTGCTCAACGAAGTCAGGGAGCGTTGGCCTGAGATGGTCAGGCTGGTGCTCTCTGGTCAGACGGATCAATCTGAGTTGCTCATGCACATCGGTTGCATCCATCAATACCTCCAGAAACCATGCGATCCGGACAACTTGATCCATGTGGTTTCTCGGGTCCATTCGTTAATATCATCGGTCGAATCATCCGAGTTGAGAACTGTTGTAGCGGGTCTTGATTCCCTGCCGGTGGTTCCGGAGGTCTATCTCCGTTTGGTCGAGGAACTCAACTCGGATTCGAGCAACGCAGAGATCATCGCACAGATTGTTCAAGAGGATGTCGGGCTGAGTGTGAAGCTTCTTCAGCTGGTCAACTCCACATTCTTTGGGATGCCCCGCGAGATCACTTCGGTCAAAGACGCGATTGTGCTCATTGGGATGAACAACCTTGTCAATCTCGTATTGACAGCGAAAATCTTCGACACACTGAGTGCGAACGCAGTGTCGTCAGCGTATGTATCGAAGCTTTGGAGAGACTGCGGGGATCTCGGCGCAAGCGCCAAGTGCATGGCAAAGACAGCCGGTCAATCGAGCGATGTATATGAATCTGCCTATCTCTCGGGTGTGCTCTCACATGTCGGTCGTGCGCTCGTAGCGCATTCTCTTCCTGATCTGTTCAATGAGATCATGGAACTCGTCAAGCAAGAATCGATATCGATTTCAGATGCCGAGCTGAATGTACTCGGCGTTGGTCAAGAAGTCATCGGGGCGTATGCCTTGGGTATCTGGGGATTCGCCTATTCAGTCATTGAGTCCGTCGCTCGTCAAGAGTCACCAAATATGAGCATCGTCAAGTATGCCAATCACCCCCTCCTCTGGTTGCATATCGCGAGATCGCAGGTCGGACCCACAAAGAGTGTGGACTCGATTCAGATTGATGCGGATTGGGTGAAGGGGATTGGTCTGGACGCCACAGATCTGAATGAATACAGGAGCGCCGCATGAGCGAGAAAACACGAATTTTGATGATTGATGATGAGCCGAATGTACTCTCAGGGTATCGTCGATCAATCGGGCGAAACTACGATCTGGTGACTGCCGGAAACGGTCTCGAAGGGCTCAAGGCGATGCGAGAACAGGGACCGTTCGCGGTGGTGGTCACCGACATGCGGATGCCGGAGATGGATGGTCTTGAGTTTCTCAAGCAAGCACAGGTTGAGTTTCCTGAGTCGGTGTATGTGATGCTGACCGGGAATGCCGACCAGCAGACCGCGATCGAGGCGATCAACCAGGGTCAGATCTTTCGCTTCCTGAATAAGCCCTGTGATTCAGAGATCATGGATCACACGATCCGTGCTTGCAAGAAGCAGTATGATCTGATCCGTGCCGAGAAGGAACTCCTCAATAAGACACTTAATGGGAGTGTGAAGTTGCTGATCGAAGCGATGGTGTTCTCTGACCCCATCGCTGCTGATGTCATCCGAGGCGTGCGTGAGCGTGCTCTCGAGCTCGGAAAGGCGATCGGCTTTGATTCCGAGTGGCGCTTTACGCTAGCGTATTCTTTGTTCTATGTTGGGCTCATCTCGAATCCAAGAACCTCGGATGATGTTCTGTACTCAGATGAGTACATCAGCACATGTGCTGCATCGGGAGGGAAACTTCTTAGGCACATCCCCAAACTTGGGGAAGTGGCGCAGATCGTGTCCAATCAGCGAACAGCCGCTGATCTTCCGGTTGATTTTCAGAACCACGAGAACGCAGACTTGTTGATCATTGGATCTGAAATTCTCCGATTGTCGTTCGATTGGTATTGTGCAGGCCTCCGATTCAACGGGAAGCCGACCGAAACGATGCAGTATCTTCGATCGACCCATTCACAGTACGACGAGCGTCTGCTCGAAGGGATCGAGCGCATACAGGACAAGTTCACGACAACCGGGGACCAGTCGTCTCAAGTCTTGGCCCAGCTCTCGGTTCGGGATCTGCGTGAAGGAATGTTGATTGATTCGGATATCAAAACCAAAGACAACACACTTCTGGTTTCAAGAGGACAAGAACTCTCTCTTGTGATCATCAATCGCTTGAGAGGCTTCGACAAGGCTGGTTTGATCGGCGAAATGGTTTCTGTGTGGTTGGATCATGACGATCCGATACTGCCCAGAAAGTCTGCTTAGCACCCTGGTGATCTGGTCTAGTCTGATCTGATTCGGACCTTAACTGGAGTATGTGCCAAATGCTTCTGTGAACAGTGACTCGGCTTCAGAACCACCCGCGAGTACCAGTTCTTGACCCGCTTGGAGCACTGTCGTGGCTGGTGGGGTCGGGATGAGTCCCTGCTCGGAGTCACGGATCGCGATGATGGTGCATCCCGTACGATCACGGACGCTGCATTCTGCGAGTGTTTGCCCATTCAACGAATCCGGGACCAGTCTTCGGAATAGATCCAGGCCCTCAGCAATATTGGCGATGCGATCTCCGGTGAGTTGGTTCAGGATGCTCGTTGATCCCATTGATGCGTATGACTGGACGAAGTCAGCACCGGCTTTATGGAGCGTCTCGATATTCTGTTTCAGTGTCGACCGGCTGATGAGCTGAGCATTGGGGAGCACCGATCGACAATAGATCGTGAGATAAATGTTGAGGCTGTCGTCGTGTGTCGTGATCAGGACCGCGGGTGCTTCCATCAATCCCGCACGCTTGAGTACAGCTGGATCTGTTGCGTTCCCAGTGATGATCCGGTCGCTGAACTCCCCGGCTTTATCCGCTTCCGATGGATTGAGTTCGACCGCTCTCCAATCAACGCCCCGGTTCGAGAGCGCTGTTCCTGCTGCTTGACCGACCTTCCCCCAGCCAATGATCAGGACCGGATTCACAGAGACATTGTAAATCACAAACTCTTCGTCGTAGTTGGTGAGTTGCTCTTTGGTCCCGGCAAGCATGAGAATCGTGTTCTCGGTGACAACCGCGTCAGGAACAGCAGGCTGGAACACCCCCCGATCCCAGAGCCCGATGACATTGACTCCGAGTTCGGATAGACGGTTCTCACGAAGGGACTTCCCGACAAGTGGGGTGCTCTGCGCGTTTGCTTCCGCGATCAGCAACCCGTCCACGCTGCTGACGACATGCGTGAGTGAGTCTCCTCCGACCATGCAGCGTGCGAGGGATTGGCCAACCAGTCTGGAGAGCTGGAAGATCCGGGTCGCACCCGCGTGCTTGAGTATCTCTGTGGTGGTCTGGTTCGTTGATGTCGCGACAATGGGGACATTGGGCGCGATCTGTCTTGCCATGAACGACACGTTGGTGTTGGTCACATCATCACTGGTTGCTGCGATGAGTGCGGCGGATTCTGTCCGTGCGGCTTTATAGGTTGAGACCTGATCCAATGCGCCATACATGACCCGGATCCCCATATCGTGGAAACGGGATGCCTGATCAAAGTCTGAGACAAGGAGCACATAACTCTTCCCGGATTGATCGAGCTTGGTGATCAAGTCTTCGGTCACCGCATCATGATTGATCAGGATCACATGCCCGGATTCATCGTCATCCACATGCCGAGGTGTTCGTGCGGCCTCGACCGCATCAACCCACGGTGCGTAGAAAAACTGGATAATCGTAAAGGGCAGCAACACAAGCAGGAACACAATCCCCGTCGCGAGAACGACCATCGAAAACAGTCGTCCGAGATCGCTCTCAAAGGTAATGTCCCCAAATCCAAGAGTTGACATGACCGTCAGCGTCCAGTAGAACCCCGTCATCCAGCTGTGTTGCTGACCTTCGCGTTCCATGATGATGTGAAACAGGACGCTGTAGACGAGGATCAGAACAGCCAGGACCAGTATGAACTTCATCAACGCACGCACATTGCGCTGTGTGCGCCGCTCTTGGAAGAAAACCAACATCTGAGAGGTACTGAACTTCATGCGACACTACCTTACTCGATCCGATGAACGCAGACAGTTTTCCAACTGGAAATGCAGATCAGAGATGGGTTGTGAGGGTCTCACTTTGAGATCGTCAGAAGCGGGCATTCGGAAGGATGTTGAGTCCCCCGCTCGGGTATTTCTTTCAGTGCTGGTCTCGAGATGGCATAGATCATCTACGACAGCAAATTTTGAGCGTTCATTGCCTGATTTCCTTTGATTGCACTCGAGTAGGGTGAACAGGAGAGAAACTGGGATAAGTAAAGATGGTTGCAAGGGATTGATATTCAATAAGTTAGCGTTCGTTGGACCGGAAATTTTCTGGTCGGCCCGGAAAAAACGGTCATTTCAACTTTAAAAAGGATAATCGGATCGTTTAGTGCGTTATAATGGGTGTTCTCACAACCTACGACTCCGGGGTCGATCATGACTGATCAACGAACACAAGAACGCAACGATGTCAGTGAACGCCGTTCATCGACGATCCGTTTACTCGCAGTGGGGATCGCGATCGCATTCGGTGTCTTCGGCGGGCTCGGAGCGTTCACCTTCGGTTACGGCGAGGGCACCGCGTACCTCACCAACAATCCAGCTTCGTGCGCAAACTGCCATGTTATGCAATCGCATTTTGATTCGTGGTCGAAGTCCAGTCATGAGAGTGTTGCGACCTGTAACGACTGCCATCTGCCGCATGACTTTGCGGGCAAGTGGATCACCAAAGCTGACAACGGCTTCTTCCATTCGCTCGCGTTCACAACCAACGATTTTCATGAACCGATCCAGATCAAGGATCGGAACCGGCTTGTCACGCAAGAAGCGTGCCTGCATTGTCATTCGGATTATGTCAACGAGATGCTCCCATCCCGGCCGGGTGGGGACATGCTGATGTGTGTCCATTGTCATACAGATGTCGGTCATTCTCAGAAGGATTGAGTTCCATCCAGTTTCCAACCAAAGGTGCAATCGATGAAGAATACACCAACCCAGAATCCTCGCTCTACAGACTCAAGACGGTCTCGGCCCGGCAAGATCATCCTCCTGCTCTTGGTATTCCTGGTCGCGGTGATTGGCACACTGGTTGTCACTTGGGTGTTGATCACGATGTTTGGCCATAAGCAGGATGCCCGTCAGCCGTTTGTTCGACTCGCGGAAGTCGATGAGATCAGCACCGATCCCGAGCCGTGGGGTCAGAACTGGCCGAACCAATACGATGGCTGGAAAGCAACTGCGGGTGACAAGTTCTACGGCGGCGCAAACGCCATGCCGGAAAGCAAGCTGGATCATCAACCTTGGCTTAAGCGTCTCTATGCAGGGTACGCATTCAGTATCGATTATCGTGAAGCCCGTGGTCATGCGTACATGCTGTATGACCAAGGAGTCACCGAGCGTGTGACCAAGAAATCACAAGCCGGCGCCTGTTTGCACTGCCATGCTTCAACCACAGTGATGTACCGCAAGGTCGGTCTTGAAGCAATGGGACTTCCGTTCGACGATGAGGCGCTCGCGTCGGACTTCAACATGGAAGCCGTCATCCGGGGCTTTGAGGAAGTCAGCACCAAACCATACGATGAAGTCCTCGCTATGGTCATGGCTGCTCCTGACGGCACACCCGGCGAGAACGATCCTTCGATGCCCGCAGCACCAGTGGGGGGATTCACCGGAGAGTTCAGTGGTAAGCCGGTTCCAGACGACCACGCAGCACTGGCTGGTGGCGAAGCCCACCCGGTTTCGTGTATCGATTGTCATAGCCCGGACACCATGGAGATCCGTGTCACGCGTCCCGGTTTCATGATGGGTATGGCCGCTCTTGCTGAGAGTGACGAGCCCACGCCGCATCTCCCGAGTGTCGAAAAATGGCGCCGCGGCGATCGCGAGAGACCATACGACGCGAATATCGACAGCACCCGTGCCGAGATGAGGTCATTTGTCTGTGGTCAGTGCCATGTTGAATACTACTGCGCGACCAAAGACACCCTCGAGTTCCCTTGGGGGAAGGGTCTGAAGATGGAGCAACTCGAAGCATTCTGGGATGAGAAGAAGTTCCCGGATGGCTCCGATTTCTACGACTACAAGCACGGCGAGACCGGCGCTGAAGTCCTGAAGGTCCAGCACCCTGAGTTCGAACTCTGGAGCCAAGGCGTCCACGCACGCAGCGGTGTCGGGTGTTCAGATTGTCACATGCCATATGAGCGTCAGGGCGCGATGAAGATCAGCAGCCACAATGTGCAGAGCCCGCTCAAGAACATCAATAACGCCTGTCAGCAGTGCCACAATGTGGACGAGTCGGAACTCGTAGAGAAGGTCGAAACGATCCAGAATCGCACACTCGCTCTCATGGAAAGAGCAGCGACGGCGATGACGGACATGCTCGACTCGATCCTTGAAGCGAAAGCTGCAGGAGCGACCGAAGAACAGCTCGCCCCGATCTACGCACTGCAACGGAAAGCGATGTGGAGACTGGATTACATCAGCAGTGAGAACTCACGTGGATTCCATGCTGACCAGGAAGCAACACGCATCTTGGGTGAATCCATCGACTACAGCCGTCAAGCTCAAGCGATTGCATTGCGTTTGCGTGCCCCGGATGCACCAAGCACGGACGACCTCCCGATCGATCCGATCAAAGGGGTCACTCCGACAGAACGGAACGAAAGTGTTTCGATGAAGTAAAGACACTTGACTGTTTGCAAAAAAAACACCCGCCGTCATCATTTCTGGTGAGGGCGGGTTTGTTGTGTGTTCAGATGATAGAGAGAGGCTTAGTTTTCAGTTGGAAGGATCACGGTGTCGATCACATGGATCACGCCGTTGGTGGTGTCGATGTTCGCGGTCTGAACAGTCGCGTTGTTGATCATGACACCCTTCTTGGTTTCTTTGATGCTGATCTTGGTGCCCTGAAGGGTTTCTGCCTTCTCAGCGTTGATTGCATCGTCGCTGTAGACTCGACCTTCCACAACGTGGTAGAGAAGGATCGAGCGGAGCATCTCAACATTCTCAGGCTTCAGAAGTGTTTCGACAGTGCCCGCTGGGAGCTTCGCAAATGCTGCGTCGGTTGGTGCAAACACTGTGAATGGGCCTTCTCCGCTCAGTGCGTCGGTCAGACCGGCAGCATCGATTGCGGCTGCGAGTGTAGAGAATGAACCCGCTGAGGTTGCGGTCTCAAGGATCGAGCTGCTTGCAGGCATGATGACCTCGTCGATCACATGGATGATCCCGTTGCTGCATTCGATGTCGGTCTTGATGATGGACGCGTTGCCGATCATGCCCTTGTCAGCGTTGACGGAAGCACGCTGTCCGTTCAGCGTCTTCAGTGCGTCGCTTCCGAGCACATGCTTTGCATCAAACTCGCCTGGGACGACATGGTAAGTGAGGATGCTGATCAACTGGTCACGATTCTCTGGCTTGAGCAATGACTCAACAGTGCCCTTCGGGAGTTTGCTGAACGCTTCATCGGTTGGAGCAAAGACGGTGAATGGTCCGTCCCCTTTAAGTGCTCCAACAAGATCCGCTTCGGTCAATGCCGCCGCGAGTGTGTTGAATGACCCCGCAGCGAGTGCGGTGTCGATGATGTCAGCCTTTTTGCTTTCGCCGCCGTGGCTCATACCGACAGTCATTGTCTTACCTGACGAGTAGTCGGATGAACAACCCGGTCCAGCGATTGAGAGGGTGGTGGTTGCGAGTGCGGCTGCACCGATAGCGGTCACGAATGCGTTCATGATTGGTCTCCTTACAGTTGTGTGTGATTTGGACTGCTCGACGAAGTGGTCGAGGCTTGGCAGGTAGTGTCTCCATCACTGCGATGGTGTGATTTCCAAGCGGGGGTGATTTCGGGGTGCCCAAGATCATGGATGCGAAATGATCAGAAAAATCTCAATCGTCTTTTCGTGTTGCATCGAGTGGAACTGCAAACACGGGTTGAACTGATCAAATCAACAGTCTGTGCAGTATGTCCTATTTGTGCGGATAGCAGAGGCTCTCGAAGTGGGCATGCACCGGAGGGTCCTCAACAACGATTCAGAGCCTTGGATAGTGTTGACTCTGTGCTCATAAAAGAATCTGAATAAAAATATGGAAACACAGCGTCAAGCACCTTAGCGTATCCGAAGACAGAGCGGATTCACACACAGGAAGCGTCCGGTCCGGATGCGTGTCCACACTTAGGCAGAAAATGACGACCTTCGCCGAACACCCCGCAGTACTCAGCAGAATCGCACAAGGCGATCAGGCTGGCATGCGTGAACTGATGGACCAGTACACCGGATTGGTGTGGTCACTTGTTCGCCGGAAGATATCCAACACTTCGGATGCCGAGGACCTTGTGCAAGAAATCTTCGCTGAAATCTGGAAAAGCGCTCACCGCTACAACCCTTCGCTCGGGTCGGAAGCCACCTTCATCGCTGTGATCACACGCCGTCGTATCATCGATGCGATCCGAAAGATCACGCGTCACGCTCCTGAACTAGCGTTCGATGGTGCCGTTGAATACGACGCCGCAGCTGAGCCCGAAAGCCGTGAGCTTCCATATGACCTCAATCAGGCCATGAGCATCATGTCAACACTCCGTCCGGATCGTCGCGGAGTGCTTGAACTCTCTATCATCCATGGCAGATCTCACGCTCAGATCGTCGAAGCGACCGGAATGCCGCTCGGTACGGTCAAAGCACATATTAGACGAGGTCTCGAAGAGATCCGGACCGCAATCCGTTCCCAAGCGGCTCAGAAAGCATCGGAAGGGGGGCAGCGATGAGTAACGCACGCAACCCATTCAATCCAGAACGAGATCCAAGCCGTGCATATGACGCTGCACTCCAACATATGCTCGGCGAACACGAACACCACGATTCACTGGACGCTGAGATGGCGCTCGAGTTTGAATACGCCGCAGCCGCACTCGATGTTGCTGTCGCGCAATCCAACCCGATCGACATGCCAGAAGGCCTTTTGGATCGTCTGAAGTCGCAGTCCTTTGATCCTGCCGATCAGGTTGAGTCAACCGACGATGATGCTCACAACGCACCCATCCCATTTGCCCAGCCTGAATCAGCGCTCCCGCGCGGGAACTGGGTGCCCTGGTTTGCTGCCGCTGCGTCGATCCTGATTGCTGCAGTCGCGATCTTCATGCCCCGGAGCGCCCCGAGTATCGCTGATATCGCTCAAGAGCGACTCGCGATGATCGAAGAAGCGACCCAGAACGATCTCATCCAGTGGTCATGGACCGCTACGGAAGACCAAGCCGTCGTTGGCGAGGTCACTGGTGATCTGGTCTGGAGCGATGATCTCAACAAGGGATACATGCGGATCTCGGGTCTTGAAGTCAACGACCCAACCCAGACTCAGTATCAGCTCTGGATCTTCGATGCCACCCGACCTGAAGGTGATCTTCCGCAGTTCGGAGAGGGTCTCCTCTCTCAGCGTCCGATCGATGGCGGGGTCTTCGATATCAACGAGAACGGGGAAGTGATTATCGAGATCGATGCGAAGCTGACTGTCCAGCAAGCCGCAGCATTCGCTGTGACTGTCGAGCCGCCGGGTGGAGTCGTTGTTTCTGATCGCTCGCGTGTCCCGCTCTTAGCGCTCGCTCCAACCTCATAAGACAGTTCAAGATATGAACTCACCTACAGCTCGCGATTCCTTCGCGGGCTGTATTTCAAAAATGTACCCGTCTGCTGCCAGAGTTCCTCCAGCCGATCGATCCTGGACATCGCTTGATCCCCGAGCAGTTCCACAACGCGCACGACCAGCATCTCCGCGGCGATCACAGAAGGAACTGAGCTGTCGAATGGTCCCACTGCAGGGATTTTGAGCTCGCACCAGTTGTCCGTCAACGACGCGAGCGGCGAGAGTGCCCCGTCTGTGATCGCGACAATGGTGGCTCCAAGCTCAGCAAGCGCGCGGGCCGCGGTGATCGGGCTGCGCCGATAGCGTACAAAGTCAAAGACCACGACCGTGTCCTCCGAGGTCACGCTTGAGAGTTCTCGTCCGATCGAGTGCTCATCCACGAAGTGGACATCAGGACGGATCATGGATAACCCGCTGTGCAGCACGCGGGCACCCGCCATGGATGTCTCTCCTGAGAGAATCCAGACGCTGGGCGC
>JAEPQP010000156.1 GCA_017640485.1 Phycisphaerales bacterium
AAGATATCAAAGCCCCAGAAACGCTCATCTCGTCCACCGAATCCATGGCCAACGACCTCATCAGTTCTCCAATCTTCTCCGACGAGTTCGAACCCACTACGTTCCAGCAACTCAGCGACATCCCTGAACAACAAGAACCAACTCTACAACCAGATCCGGAGTCAAGGACCACACCGATCCCAGAACCAGCATCAACTCAGCCAGAACCAGCTCAGTCAGATTCCAGCCCTACCACGGTCCCCACCTCAAACCCAACACCACTCCCCGAGCCCGACGCAGCAATCGAACCTAAAGCAACCCCGAGCCCAGAACCGCGTCTCCATATCGGAAGCCCGTTTGGGCCTTCAATCGACGATGCTGAAGAACCGGCAATCCATCTCCGAGACGAGATCAACCAAGATCGACCCACTACTCCAGCTATGACAAACAGTGCTCAAGAACAACCAGAGCAGTTTGATCTTGACGCGCTCCGATCACTCGATGCGCAGCCCGAAACCGAGGATCTCCAATCACTCGCAATCGACCGCGCCGAATCCGAATCGATCGAAGATGAATCCATCAATGTCATCATCGACGAGCCCGTCGAATCACCAGCTATTGCCGAGCAACCAAGCGAGTCAATCAAGCAAGAAACCGTCGGATTCGCAGAACCTCCCAAGAGCGAAGCCGAGAACAGCGCCCTGAAAGCCGAGATCGAATCGCTCAAAGCGATGATGGGTCAGGTCCTTGATTCCACGCGTCGGACCGCCGTCGCCGTCAACAAGACGAATCCGGACGCGGTGCTCCCGAGCGCCAAGATGTCCGCACCGCTCCACGCGATGTACACCGAGATGATCGACAATGATGTTACCGTCGAACTCGCGGATCAGTTCGCGGGAGCCGTGCGCGATCGACTGGACGCATCCGAGCTCGAGAACGAATCCATCGTCCGTCACGCGATGCTCACCGAGATCGAGTCATCCATCAGCACCGCCTCCGATTCATTCCTCACCCGACCCGAATCGCGCAGCCAATCCGATCGTCCGCATGTCATCGCGCTCATCGGACCCACCGGGGTTGGGAAGACCACTACCGTCGCGAAACTCGCCGCGACCGCCAAGCTCCGCCACGGCATGAATGTCGCGCTCATCACTTCGGACACCTACCGCATCGCCGCCGTCGAGCAACTCCGCACCTACGCCGCGATCATCGGACTCGAACTCAAAATCGCCAACACCCCTGAAGAGATCAAGGACGAGATCAGTTCCCTGAAGGATGTGGACCTCATCGTGATCGACACCGCCGGACGATCCCAGAACAACCACGCACGCCTCGACGAACTCGGGAGTCTCATCGAATCCGCTCAGCCCGACGAGACGCACCTCGTCCTCTCCTCGACCGTCGGTGAGAATGTCCTGCGCAAAACCGCTGATCGTTTCCGCGATCTTGGACCCGACCGCTGCATCCTGACCAAAATCGATGAAGCCGTCACGACAGGCATGATCGCCGGCATCAGCGACCGCATCGGTCTGCCGCTCAGCTTTGTCACCATCGGACAGGAAGTCCCAGACGACATCCTCCCAGCCCGCGCCGATCGTCTCGCCCGAGCGGTGCTCGATGGTCCGCAAGCCGTGGTCCCAACCCAAGAACAGCAGCAAAAACTCGCTCAGGAATCCACATAACACACACCAACACGAGAAGGGCAACCCGATCGTTCCCAGGGAAGACACCAGGTCTACCATCTCCACTCCCGCATCGCTCCAATGAAGGATGAATGATGACTCAAGCCGTGAAAGCATCAGACACCCAATCAGGTGACAGCGACCCAAACGGTCAGCAGCCACCACAAGACGATCAAGCATCCCGCCTGCGCCAGCTCGTTTCCAAGTTCGAACAAGAAGGCGAGCAACCTCCAACTTCAGGGGAATCCCCGAACCATCAACCAGCAGGTTGGACTCCTCCTCCTCGCCGGATCCCAGTCATCGCGATCGCCTCCGGCAAAGGAGGCGTCGGGAAGACCACCACCTCCGTCAACATCTCCATCGCACTCGCACGTCAGAACAGACAAGCAGTCCTCCTCGATGCTGATCTCGGACTCGCGAACGCCGATGTCCTCTGTGGCCTGATGCCCAAAGCCCGGCTCGAGACCGCGATCGATACCGATGAATCCGCATCCCTCAGCGACCTCGCGATCGAAGCCCCAGGCGGGTTTCGTCTCATCCCAGGATCCGTCGGGATCGGACGCGTCGGAGAACTCGATCAAAGCGAGCGTTCAACCCTGCTCGCAAGACTGGAAGACCTTCAGCACGACAACGATGTGATCATGATCGACACCAGTGCAGGCCTGGGTGACTCAGTCACCACCTTCGTCAACGCCGCGGATCTCGGATTGATCGTCGTCACACCTGAGCCCACCAGCGTTGCCGACGCGTATGCGCTGATCAAAGTCCTCATCATGAGCGCTGATGGACTGGGTGAATCCGAAACCAAGCACCCGCGACCCAAACTCGCGATGATCGTGAACCAAGCCGCGAACGAGAAAGAAGCGAACCAGGTCTACGCCCGCATGGCCGGCGTCTGCGACCGCTTCCTCGGCTACCAGATCCCGATGCTCGGGTATGTCCGCTCCGACAAACGGGTTGTCAAAGCCGTCAAAGCCCGCTCCCCGTACATGATCGAGACCCCCAAGAGCCCCGCCGGGCGCGACATGACCCGCCTCGCCGCATCGCTCGTCGAATGGGCGGGAATCGAAGGCCGAGCAGTCGCCGCGAGCACAAAGCAGCGATTCTTCGCCCGCCGATAAACACCCACAACAATCCAACCGATGCTCTGAACATTCGCGCTGAGTTTGGCGCAGCAGTTGCGTGATATGGACATATGAAGACGACGCGCAATTTCTGCGTCACCGTGTCTATCCAATGTGCACGCCCTGTGGATGGGAGCAATCAGTGAGTGATGTAGAAGAAATCTCTGATGTCGAACTCGTTGAACACGCCGACGGCGATGTCAAACCCGATGTCCCCGCACGCGTGATCTCAAGCGTCATCGGACTCATGGGTTTCTTCACGGCGCTGGTAGCGGGTCTCATTGCTGGAAACCCCGGATTGGTCATTGTCACCCGTGCCTTGCTCGCACTACTCATCTGCGCCGTGATCGGCCGCATCCTGGGAACCGCAGGCGAATACTGCGTCCGCGACTTCCTCAAGAAGTACAAAGCCGATCGCCCGACCCCTGAGCTCCCGCTCCAACTCCAGAAGTTGTACAAACAACGCGCTGATGATCAAGCCGTGCGCGAAAGCATGAAGAAATCTGCGTGATGAAAAAAAGTTCAGAAAAAACTATTGGAACGCTACCACAAGTGCACACAGCATTTGATATACTCTGGTACAGGGCAAGGAACGCCCTCAATTTACATCGCTTTTGTATGTGCACTCTATCGGACAGAGCGCCCCTACAAACAGCAGCCGTATCGAATCGGTCAATGGGTCAAGGAGTCGACCAATGACGGCCATCCGTTCAAGAACTCGAATGTCTTCGCGCGCCAGTGCCCGCCACGCAACGCCATCAGGAATCGCTACGCGCTTTGATGATATGGATATGGCCGACATCTGGGTCATGTACAAAGAAGACTACTCCGAGGAACTCCGAAACTTCCTCGTCGAGAAGTTCCTCCACCTCGTACGCTACAACGCCGAACGCATCTACCAACGCCTCCCCGATGAAGTCGATATCGAAGACCTCATGAGCGCCGGCCTCTTCGGACTCATGGACGCGATCTCCGCGTTCGACACCGCCCGTGGCGTCAAGTTCGAAACCTACTGCGCACCCCGAATCCGAGGCGCCATCCTCGACGAACTCCGCTCGATGGACTGGGTCCCCCGTCTTGTTCGCCACCGCACCTCGAAGGTCGAAGGCGCCCGTCAACAGATCGAAATGGCCGTCGGCCGCAAAGCGACCGATGAGGAAATCTCCGAAAAGCTCGAAGTCGACGCCGACGAGTTCGCCAAGTTCAAACGCGACTCCAGCGCCGTCTCTGTGACTTCCATCACCCGGAAGTGCTACCAGTCCGACGGCTCACGCGAACTCCGTGAGATCGATGTCATCAAAGACAACTCGCAGGTCGCCCCCCTCAAGCTCATCCAGCGAAACGACCTCAAGGACCTCATGACCAAGGGGCTCACCCGCGCCGAGCGTCTCATCGTCATCCTCTACTACTACGAGAGCATGACCATGAAAGAGATCGGCACAACCCTCGATCTCTCCGAGTCCCGCGTCTCCCAGATGCACTCCTCGATCCTCGCTCGCCTCAAAGCGCAGATGCAGCACCGCATGCGTGAGCTCGAGCCGATGAAGTAAGTCGTACTCACCGCAGCGTGCATGCGATAGCAATCCTGATCTCTCCTCAGAGCCCGTCCGTTTGACGGGCTTCTTTGTTGTCTAAACTAGCCCGTGACCCACGCCGCATACATCGCGATCGGATCCAATCTCGGAGATCGAGCCCAAAACCTCCGCAGCGCCGTTGATGCGATCGCCCGCCACGATGACATCACGCTGGTGAACGAATCATCAATCATCGAAACCCCGCCAGTCGGTGACATCGAGCAGGGACCCTATCTCAACGGCGTCATCCACATCCAAACAACACTCCCCCCCAGAGCACTCCTCAACACCCTCCTCCGCATCGAATCCACACTGGGACGCGACCGTTCAAAGGAGCAGCGGTGGGGGCCCCGCACCATCGACCTCGATCTGATTATCTATACCGACCACATCATCAACGAGCCCGGCCTCCAGGTCCCGCACCCGAGACTCCACGAACGCTCCTTCGTCCTTATCCCGCTCGTAGAAATCGCGCCCGACCTGCTTCTCCCAGTCCACAACGAAACACCCCGTCGATTGCTCAAGGCACTCAACGGGGTGTCGTAAATCATTCAGATGTGAGCCGAGCTCAGCCCGCTTCAGCGCGGGGATGGCTCTTGTCGTACACTTCCTCAACACGCGAGGTTGAGAGATGCGTGTACA
>JAEPQP010000053.1 GCA_017640485.1 Phycisphaerales bacterium
CCGCAAATGCGCCTGAGATCGTGGTGTTGGTGGTGATTGATGATCCTGGACCCGAGCGTGTCGGGGATCGCAGACACTTTGGCTCGCATGTCGCGGGGCCGGTGGTGCGCCGGATCACAGAGCGGGTGCTGCCGTATCTCGGGATCGAGCCCGATCTTCTGGATGATGCGGATAGCGAATCCGAGTGATTACTGGACCGGTGAGCGTCCGCTGAGGATCGCGTCGCGTCCTCCGGTTCGGACGATGTCGCCGATAAACTCTTGGTACTGACGATCGAGTTCTCGGAGCGGGACCCCGGGCGCGATGATCGAGAGCACGCCTGCTCCTGATCTGCGGATGCGGAGGGTGCGTGCGTCGGATTCGCTCATGCTCTCGTAGAGTTCACCTCGCACAGCGAGGTGCAGCACGCGGGCGAGCCCGGTCGCGTAACGCCCGTTCTGGTATTCGCGGAAGAAATGGATGAGCGCCCAGTGCTGAGCGTAGTAGGTGAGTGCTCGGTTGCCCCCTTGATCGGTGGCCATGAGGTCTTGGGGTCGGTTGGTGACGAGTGTGTGGAGCGACATCAACTGTCCGGATCGGCTCGCGTTGCGGAGCTGATCAAAGCGTTCGAGGTTTGCCCAGGGCAGGAAGTTGGGGGAGTCGGGATCAACTGCATCCCAGCGGAATCCTTCCAGATAGCACGCGATGCCCTCGTCGAGCCAGACGGGGATGCGGTCGGTCATGACAGAGTGGGCGTACTGGTGCCAGCCCTCGTGCGCCGCGATGGTGAACGAGTCGCGTGGTCCGAGGTCGTAGTAGACTCCGGTTGATCCGAGACTGAACCCGCCGCGCTCGATCGCGAGGTAGACCGGGGCGCGTTCTTTGAGGACTTTCTTGGTCATCGTTTCCCACTGCTGACGCGAGCCGAGGAAGTAGGTATCGACGGGTTGAGGGGGCGCGGGGAGGACGGTGAGCGCGGTGCGTGCGTGGAGCTGCGCGAGTTCGACGAATGCGGGGATTCGGATGAGCATCCTGCGATCGCTGATGGTGGTCCGGATCGTGGCGCCGGGGGTGTAGTAGGTCCATCCGTCGTACCCCTGGTACGACCACGGCTGACGCTCGGCGACGAAGCGTTGGATCGGCGCTTTGCGGGCTTCCGGAATGGAAGTACCGGTGCTAGATGACGACGAACACCCGACACTCAGCAGGAGCGAAGCGTAGAAGACAACGAACGCTACGGATACACGCATCATCCGAGTTTGTCCAGTGCGGATTGGATCGAGTCGCGGTCCTGTTTCTTCTGTTCAAGTTCGGCGCGGGTCTGGTTGACCAGATGCTCCGGTGCTTTGTCGACATATCCAGGATTGGACAGTCGGCCTTCGAGTCCACCGATTGCTTTGCTGAGACTCGCGAGTTCGCTGGTGAGTCTATCCTTCTCGACCGATGCGTCCACGGCATCCGCGAGATCGCTGACGCGGTACTCCTGCCCCTCAAACACGAACGAAGCGCTTGCGTCCGGAGCGGGGTCATGACTGACTTCCTTGAGGTTGCAGAGCGTTTCGACGAGCGGGGACCAGCGTGACACATCGCTCGCGAGGTCGCCGCTGACATGGAGGACGACCTTGCGTTTGGGTGGGACCTTGTTGGAAGCGCGGACTTCGCGGATCGCGGTGGTGAGCGCGACCATGCGGCCGTAGGCTTCCTCGGCGACCTCGTCGCGGAGCTCGTCGTCAGGGATCGGCCAACCGGATTGGCAGAGCGATGCGGTTGACTTGGTTTCTTCGAACTTGAAACCGGTGATCTCACGCATCGGGATCGTTGAGAGGCGTTCGTGGATCGCTTCGGTGATGAACGGCGTAATCGGGTGCATCAGTCGCAGGATCGCGTCGAGCACCGCACGCAGCACCGCGGCTTGGTTGGGGTCTTCGCTGACGGTTGGTTTGATCGATTCAAGATACCAGTCGCAGAAGTCGCGCCAGAGGAGGTCGTAGACAGCGTCGGCGTAGTCCTTGAACATGTAGTTGCGCTGCGCGGTGTTGATCGCGCCGGTTGCGTGGACGACGCGGGAGAGCATCCAGCGGTCGACGAGTGACAGTTCCTGCGGATCGATCGGCATTCCCGGCTGGATCGGGTTCTTCTCGAGCATCATCATCGCGAACTTCGCGGCGTTCCAGAGCTTGTTGCACAGGTTGCGTCCGATGTCGAACTTGGGGGAGGTGTTCTTACCTGTTTCTGCATCAAGCTCGACAGGCATGCGGACATCTTGGGTCTGCGTCGTCATCTGGCAGAGCGTGAAGCGCATCGCGTCCGCGCCGTGGGAGTGGATGATGTCGAGGGGGTCGACCCCGTTGCCGAGCGATTTGGACATCTTGCGTCCCTCGCCGTCTTGGATCATGGCGTGGATGAAGACATCCTTGAAGGGGGCTTTCCCAGAGTGTTGCTCGCTGAGGAAGTAGCGGTTGAACATGGTCATCCGCGAGACCCAGAGGGTGATGATCTCGCGAGCCGTGGTCAGGACGGATGAGGGGTTGAACGCGCTGAGCATGGACTCGAAGTCGTTGACCCGATCATCGTCGCTGTTGGCGGCGTCGGCGTTCGGCCAACCCATAGTCGAGAGCGGCCAGAGCGCGGAGGAGAACCAAGTGTCGAGGACATCGGGGTCTTGAGTAAACCCACTTGATTCCCAGCGTGATGCCGCCTCCGGAGTTTTATCACAAAGATAAAGATCTACTACACCTTCACGCAAGAATGTTCTTGTGTTGTTATCAACTCTTGGGAATAGTTTTTCGAATGAAATAGGGAGTCCAGTTTCTGAATCAAAAGCTCTTCCAAAGCATCCATCGCCAATGTGATTCCCTTCGAGGACATCATCAATCGAGTCAATACAGAATGTTTCTGCTTCTTCTGTTGAAAGATCAACCTGTTTATGCCACACTGGAATCCGATGTCCCCACCAGAGTTGTCGGCTGATGCACCAGTCTCTGAGGTTATCGTGCCAGGTTTCGTAGGTTTTGGCGTAGCGGGCGGGGTAGAAGGACATGGTGCCGTCGTTGGAGCCGTCGGTCATCATCTTGGGGCGCGAGTCGGTCCATTCCTTGAGTGATGCGTCGGTGCGTTGGTCGGGGTTGAGTGCGCGCTGGGCGCTGCCTCGGAGTTTGTCG
Source organism: Phycisphaerales bacterium (assembly GCA_017640485.1). Classification (GTDB taxonomy): domain Bacteria; phylum Planctomycetota; class Phycisphaerae; order Phycisphaerales; family UBA1924; genus UBA1924. Next base: position 3,141 of record JAEPQP010000053.1, read on the forward strand.
TCGGAGACTTTGCAGTACCACTGGTCGCTGAGGTACGGCTCGATCGGCGCGTGGCTGCGGTACGAGTGACCCACGGCGTGGTTGTAGGGCTTCTTGGCTTCCAGCAGGTTCGCATCGCGGAACGCTTGCTCGACAGCGGTGCGGGCGTCTTCGCGGGACATTCCCAGGAACTGGGATGCGTCTCCGACATCTTCCCAGCCGTGCTGGTCGGAGATGGAGGCGTCGGGCGCCATGATGTTGATGATCGGGAGGTCGTGGCGCTGACCGATCATGTAGTCGTTGGGATCGTGCGCAGGAGTGACCTTGAGGAAACCGGTCGCGTACTTCGCTTTGGAATCGCTGGACTCGGGATCGGGTGGGACGACATAGTCGTCACCGATGACGGGGATGATGCGGTTGACGAACGGGAGCTTGACGGACTTCCCGATGAACTTGGCGCGGTCGGCGTCCTTTGGATTTACAGCGACGGCGGTGTCTCCAAAGAAGGTCTCTGGACGCGTGGTCGCGACGGTGACATGCTCTCCGGTTTCGCTGCCCGCATCGTCGACGACCGGGTAGCGCATGTACCAGAAGAATCCATCGACATCTTCCATCTCGACCTCGTCGTCGGCGAGCGCGGTCTGGGTGACGGGATCCCAGTTGACGAGGCGTTTGCCTCTGTAAATCAACCCGTCTTTGAACAAACGGAAGAACGCTTCACGCACGGCTCTCGCGCAGATGTCGTCCATCGTGAAGCGTTGGCGGTCCCAGTCGCACGAGCAGCCCATCTTCTGGAGTTGGTCGGTGATGCGGGCTTCGTATTCGTCTTTGAAGTCTTGGACGAGCTGGGTGAACTGCTCGCGGCCGTTCTCTCCGGCGAGCTCTTTCTTCTTGTAGTCCGCGATCCCGGGTTGACCCGCTTCTTTGAGTTTCTTGTCGACCATCGTCTGGGTCGCGATCCCGGCGTGGTCGGTCCCCGGCATCCAGAGGGTTTCGTAGCCCTTCATGCGATGGGCGCGGATGAGGATGTCCTGTATGGAGTTGTTGAGCGCGTGTCCCAAGTGGAGCGCGGCGGTGACATTGGGGGGTGGGATCAGGATGCAGTAGGGGCGAGCTTCGCCGCTCAGGACGCGTGAAGGGTCGGCGTGGAACGCGTTGTTGTCGATCCATTTGGACCACATCTTGGGCTCGGTGGCCTGCGAGTCGTAGGCCTTGGACATCGGTTCTGTGGAGCTGGTGGTCATCTGGTCGGTCTTTCCGTAAGTTCCTGAAAATCCTGTCGCCAACAGTGTACGCGGGGTCGATAATACAAGCGATGGACGGACGCGAGCACACCCCGATTTCCGAGCAGAAAAGAGCCGGTTCTGTGGAGCCGAGCATGATCGGTCTGGTCGTTGGTGCTGTGGTGTCGGTCGTGCTGATCTTCTTCGCGGCAAAGACGCTGATTGGTGGGGGGGAGCGAACGGGAATCGGATCACAGGAGTCGGCAGAAGTCCAGACACGAGCGGGTGAGGACGCTCCCAAGAATGCACCGATCCAGACGATCGAGCAGGTGCTCGAGAGCGTGCAGGTGTATGTCTCGGCGCAGGAGTTTGAGCCCGCGACTGCGATCCTGCGCGAAGCGATCGGTCGGTACCCGCTGGATGCGGATCTGCGGTTTGCGATGGGGGGGTTGCTGATGATGACGGAAGAGTTCGAGCAGGCGTACGAGCAGTACGCCGCGGGTCTGGAGCATGACGAGGGGGTGAATCCGGAGATGCAGTTCACGGCAGGGACGCTCGCGAACACGATCGATCAGCCCGAACTGGCGCTGCGGCATTATCAGATCGCGATGGAGGGGGATCCGGACAACGCGGACTATCCGCTGTATCTCGCAAATATCCAGTTCAAGCTCAATCAGCTCGACCAAGCAAAGGCGTCGCTCGCGATCGCGGCTCGGTTGTCCCCGGATCGCGCGATGGTCTACGCGACTTGGGCGAAGATCGGTCTGCGTCAGAACAAGCTGTCGATCGCGAAGAGTCAGGTCCAGAAGGCGCGGGAGCTTGAGCCGTATGCGCCCGAGTGGATGATCCTGGAAGCGAATATCCAGAAGCGGGACGGCAATCCGGAGCGTGCGATCGAGTTGCTCTCGGCGCTGCCGCAAGCTGCGATGGAGGACCCGGAAGCGGTGCGTCTGCTTGCGGAGAGTTACGGGATGATCGGACAACCCGCAGACGCGGCTTCGCGGATGGTGGATTACGCTTCAGCGAACTCGGATGATGCGAAGGCGGCGTTTGATGCCGCGGTTTGGCTTGAACGCGCGAAGCTGCGTGAGGATGCGGTGTTGTGGGGGAGACGCGCTCGGGATCTGGGGCATCCGAGCGCTCAGCGTTGGCTCGATACGCTTCCAGAGTTGTAGCGTTAGACCGGTTCGTCAAACTCGGAGGGCGCGTCGTCCATCCGCTTCCCTGCTTCGACCCATGGATCGAGGGTGGTGTCGGTTGGGGTGGGCTGGAGTTTGGAGCGTTTGCGTCGCGCGTTGCGCATGCCGCAGTGGACCGCCATGATCGTGACGAGGACGACGGTCAGCAGGGAGAGCATCAGGAGTAGGGACATGCCTTCGCGCATCGCGTCTTCGCGGAGGATTGGATCAGGGGCGATCTGCTCATGGGCTGAGGGCTGGGATGTCTGGAGAACAGCAAGGATCACGCGGGATTGTACGGACAAACCGGTATGACGGATGCTACAGTTGCGTTCTGTTCCCAAGAAAGGACTCTGCCCATGCATCTGGAAGCACACCAGAATGTGATTAACGACTTAGAGGCGCGGATTGTAACGATCCGTGACTCTCTTTGACTATGAAAACAAACGATCCCAACTGAAGGACCTTGAGGACCAGATGGGGGCTCCAGACCTCTGGGATAATCCGGACAACGCGAACAAAATCGTCGTCCAGCTCAAGCTCGTGAAGGCACAGACCGATCCGCTCAGTGAGGTGCTGTCTCAGTTCGAGGACGCGAAGCTCGCGTTCGAGATGTCGCGTGAGGAGAACGACGAGGACCTGCTCGCGGAAGCGGACGAGTCGTTGTTCCAACTGCAATCTCGGATGGACAAGATCGAGATCCAGTCATTGCTCGGCGAGAAGCACGACCATCGTGATTGCTTCCTTTCGATCCATGCCGGCGACGGCGGGACGGAGGCGAACGACTGGTGTGAGATGCTGTTCCGGATGTATCTGTACTACTTCGATCAGATGGACTGGAAGGTCGAGGAGGTTGAAAAATCTCACGGCTCGGAGGTCGGTCTGGATTCGGTGACGCTGCACATCAAGGGGCCGTACGCGTTTGGGTATCTCAAGTGCGAGAAGGGGACGCACCGCTTGGCGCGGGTGTCACCGTTCAATGCGCAGGGGAAACGGCAGACGAGTTTCGCGACGGTTGATGTGACTCCGGAGTTCGAGGATGTTGAAGTGAACATCCCGGACAATGAACTGGACATCGTGGTGTTCGCGCGTTCGAGCGGTCCGGGCGGTCAGAATGTGAACAAGGTCGCGACGGCGGTCCGCGTGACGCACAAGCCGACCGGGATTCAGGTGGTGTCGAGCACGCACAAGGAAATGCCTCAGAACCGCAAGCAGGCGCTCTCGATTCTTCAAGCGAAGCTCGAGCAGATCGCTGAAGAGCAGCGTCAAGCAGAGATCGACGAAGCGTCGGGCGGGAAGCTCGAGCACAAGGGCTGGGGCGCTCAGATCCGCAGTTATGTGCTCTACGACAACCGCGTGAAGGACCATCGCACGAATCACGAAGCCAATCCGTCCACAGTGCTGGATCGTGGTGATCTGCAGCCGTTCATTGATTCGGAACTCAAGCGCCGACGCTCTGAGCGCGGCTGAGTGCGGGGCTGACCAATGTTCGGAGTCGAGACCTTCTTGAGCATGCTATTTGTGAAGTGTCACACGCGCCAGGAGCAGGTGTATCTCGTTGTTGGGATGGCGATCCTGACGGTGTGTTGTTTAGCGATCTGCAAGTTCACGCTCGGGATGAGCGAAGCGGCGATGGACACCGAGGTGTCGTCGGGAGACATCCAGCGTGATGTCTACCAGATCGGCTTCTACGGCTATCTCGTGGTTGGGATCAGCGGGTTGCTCGCTCTAGTGTTTGCGTTTATGGGTGTTCTGAATCTTATTCGGCTCTTGACCAACACTGGATTGGACGATCCGGACGAGGGGTGGTAGGCGTCCAAGAAGAAGATCATCAACCCTGGGGGGATGATGATCTGCTGCTTGGATTGCTGCCTGTTGTGTTGATTAGACAGTCGGGCGTTTACTTTTTCTTGGGGTGTCTGAACATTCGGAGCGGGCGTGGGCCGGGGCACATGCCTACGGCACAGCCTTCGTTGCAGTCTGAGTCTGGTCTGCTGTTTGGGCCGCCGTTGGGGCCTCTCGGATCATCGGGGTCGTCCCAGAGGTCGTCTTCGTCTTTGAGTTCTTCGCGTGCCGACAAGATCGCTCCGGTCAGGATCGCGAGGAAGCTGAGGACGGGGACGAGTGGGTTGAGTTTGAGGCCGTATTGGGGGAGGACGATGTAGAAGACGACGCCGAGGATCGCGATGAGGATGAACGCGACGATGAGTCTGCGCGCGAGTCGGACGGATTCTTTGTTCTGCTCGTCCTGCAAACGGATGCGCTCGCGGGCTTCGTCGAGGAGATGGTCGGGGTCGTCGGGGGGAGAGCCCGATGAGTCTGGACCGATGTAGAACTGGGGGGGCTGGGGATCGGTCATGGCTACGAACTCACATGCATCTCGATTTTGCTCGATGCGTTGATCGCGCGGACGAGCATGATCCCGAAGCAGCACAGGACACCAGCGAGGGGGACGAGGGCGAGGATCCAGAGGGGGAGGGATCGGCTGGTCGCGTTCTGTGCGACATCACCGATGTGGCGGAAGATCATGAAGTCTTCGTTCTCTTGCGTGTCGATCCGGATGGTGAGCTTGCCGTCTGGTTGCTTGGGGATGCGGAGGAACTGCTTGTATTCGCGTCCCATCATCGAGATCCAGACATTCATGCTCTGGGTCTCGATCTCTCCGTCGCTGTTGGTGACGCTGATCTCCATCTCGGGGAGCGGACCATCGCGGACAGGGACATCCATCGAGAGGAGGTAGTCGGAGTATGGATTCTCGTCGACGAACTCGAACGCTTCGCCAGACTCAAAGTACGCGACCGGCTCCATCGTGTCTGCCGTGAAACTGCGGACGAACATGATGGTAGGGATCGCGGCGATGATGAGTGTCAGCGCGATCAGACCCAGCGCGAGGAGACCGATTCTGGCGGTGCTCTGCCTTGCGATGAAGGATGGTCGCTTTGCGGTGGTCATGCTCGGGTAATGAGTATTGGGATCGGTCGGGCAATCATTGCATCAGACGAGCAGTGATGCCGGGGACTCGAGGAGTTCCTTGACGGTCTTGAGGTACGACGCGGCCATGGCGCCGTCGATGATTCGGTGGTCGGAGGAGATGGTCATGGACATCTCGGAACCGATCACAAGCTCGGGTTCTCCGGTTTCGTCGTACTCGATGAACGGCTTGTCGATCGCGCGACCAACCGCGAGGATCGCGGCGTTCGGTGGGTTGACGATCGCGGTGAAGTGATCCACCCCGAACATCCCGAGGTTGGAGATGGTGAAGGTTGATCCGGAGAGTTCCTGCGGCGAGAGCCCCTTGTCGCGTGCTTTGGATGCGAGGCGCTTGGTCTCGGCGCTGATCTGACGCAGACCGATCTGGTCGGCGTTGTTGATGGTTGCGACGACGAGTCCGCCGCCCTTCTCTTCTGGGAGCGAGACGGCGACCCCGATGTTGACATGCCCGTGGAGATCGATGGAAGGGCCTGAAGGATTCCACGATGAGTTGATGAACGGGTGCTGGTGCATCGCGATGGCGCATGCTCGGACGATGAAGTCGTTGACGGAGAGTTTGACGCCTTGGGTGGAGAGCTGCTCGTTGAGTTCGGAGCGGAGGTTGGAGAGGGCGTCCATGCGAGCGGACATGGTGACCTGGTAGTGGGGGATGGTGGTCTTGGATTCGACGAGACGCTTGGCGATCGTCTCGCGCATGGAGTTGAGCGGGACGGACTTGGACTCGAGCGCTGCTCCCGGCGCGGGGAGGGGCGCTGGAGCGGGTGCTGAGGATTGTGTAGAGGACGCTGCTGGAGCGGATTGTTGGGTGGCAGTCCCGTTGCTGATCGCTTGCTCAACATCTTTCTTGACGATGCGTCCTGATGGTCCTGAGCCTTGGATGGTTGCGATGGGGATGTTGTGTTCTTGTGCGATCTTGCGTGCGAGTGGGGACGCGAAGACGCGTTCGTCGTTTGAAGTTGCGGGTGGTTCAGCGACGGCGGTCGATGCGCTGGATGACGCGGAGGCATCGTTTGCATCAGATCCGCCGGCTTGTTTGCCTGCGGAGTCAGAAGCACTCGATGCTGAGGAGTCGGATGCGGAGGAAGAGGATCCGACGGACGCGATCGCGTCTTCTTTGGATTCGCCGTCTTCCGCGAGGATGACGATGGATTCTCCGACATTGATTTTCTCGCCTTCCCCGATTGCGAGCGACGCGACGGTGCCGTCGTCGAAGGACTCGAGTTCCATGGTGGCTTTGTCGGTCTCGATGTCGGCGATGACATCTCCGGAGTTGACCTCGTCGCCTTCGCTGACATGCCATTTCACGACAGTTCCTTGTTCCATGGTGTCTGAGAGGCGGGGCATGGTGATGTTGATGGCCATGTTCAGGTCTCCGTTCGGTTCAGGCGGGGCAGTTGGTTGTCCCGCGTGGATCTGGTCCAGTTATTCAGTCGTCAGATCCATTTTAACATTTTTAATACAAGGATAGTGGCTCCCATGAGTCCGAGCATGGACAGGGAGGTGATGATAAAGCCGTTGGTGGTCGATGCGAGCGGGATCCCCCCGACATTCATGCCCAGGAGTCCGGTCAGGACGGTGAGCGGGAGGAAGACCGCCGCGAGGACGGTGAGCCGGTAGACGCGGTCGTTGAGCTGTTCGGAGCGCTGGGAGACCATCTCGTCTCGCGTGACGGCGGCTTTTGCTTCCATCGCGGCGAGTTCCTCCACGATGCGACCGAGCTGGTCGCGTGTGAGGTTCGCGTCGGTGAGCACGGAGTGCTCGTCGGAGGAGTTCGGGTTGTCGGTGTGCGTGGTCAGCAGGGTTGAGGTGCAGAGGGTCGTGGAGGCTTCGTAGAGCGGGAGCAGGTAGCGGTGCAGACTCACGGTGCGCAGGCGCAGTCGCGAGAGCTCGGTGATGTCCGGAGTGGGGGTGTCGTCGTCGATCACGGTGTACTGGAGCTCGTCGAGCTGCTCACCGATCTCTTGGACAATGGGCGCGATCCGGTGAATCATCTGCGCGAAGAGCTGGACGAGCACGCTCGCGGGTGAGCTTGGTGGGTGGCCGGTCTCGAACCGCTCAGCGATGCTCTCGGCGGATCGCATGCGGCGACGAACCACGGTGATGACCCGTTTGGGTTCGATCCAGACGCGGATGGACTTCATGTCCTCCGGAACCGATCCCTCGTCGAGGTTGACGCCGCGACCGATGAAGAGGAGTCCCTGCTCGGATTGGACACAACGCGGGCGTGCGTGGTCGGCGATGAGCGCGTGGGCTTCGGACTGGGGGATCCCAGAGTGGTGGGTGATCCAGTCGCGTGCTTGGTCGCTGTTCTGCGAGAGGTGGAGCCAGGTCCATGTGGAGTCTGTCGCGTGCTCGTATGGGTTTGCAAGTTGACCACCCTTGCCGTCGATGGCAAGCAGGACCCCGTTGGGTGCTGTGGATGGGTCGGTGTGCATCGTCATGCGCTGGTGATTTACTGAGCTCCGACCTGTTGCTTGACGGCTTCGTAGATCCGGTCGGGGTTCGGGAGGTAGTCGTACTCGAGGTCCTTCGCGTAGGGGGTCGGGACATCGACGGTGTTGAGGCGAGCGGGCGGGGCGTCGAGCCAATCGAAGCAGCGCTCGCAGATCTGGGTGACGACTTCCGACGCGATGGACGCGAAAGGCCAGGACTGATCGACGACGAGGATCTTGTTGGTGATCTTGACGCGTTCGATGATCGAATCGATGTCGAGCGGACGGATGGTGCGCATGTCGAGGACATCGACCTCGATGCCTTCCTCAGCGAGTTTCTCCGCGGCTTGCAGACAGAAGTTGACGGGACGACCGAAACTCACAAGCGTGATCGCGTCTCCTTCACGTGCGAGTCGGGCTTGTCCGAAGGGGATGTAGTACTCTTCTTCGGGGACATGCGCGCGGTCTCCGAGCATGCGCTCGGATTCGAGGAAAAAGACGGGGTCCGGGTCGCGGATTGCTGTTTTGAGTAGACCCTTGGCGTCGTAGGGGTTGGACGGGATCGCCATCTTCAATCCAGGGACATTGGCGTAGAGCGCTTCGACGCACCACGAGTGGGTGGAGGCGAGCTGACCTCCGGCGCCGTCGTTGCCTCGGAAGACGATCGGGCATCCGAACTGACCACCCGACATGTAGAGCATCTTGGGTGCGTTGTTGAGGATTGGGTCCGCGGCGACGAACGAGAATGACCAGCTCATGAACTCGACGATCGGGCGGAGACCGCTCATCGCGGCGGCGATGGACATCCCGGCGAATCCGTTCTCGGAGATCGGGGTGTCGATGATGCGTTCTGGTCCGAACTCATCGAGCATGCCTTGGGAGACTTTGTACGCGCCGTTGTATTCCGCGACTTCTTCTCCGAGCAGGAAGACGCGCTTGTCGCGACGCATCTCTTCGGACATCGCTTCGCGGAGTGCTTCGCGGTACTGGATGACGCGGTCGCCTTCGAACGGGGGGAGCTGATCATTGGGGAGCAGCTCGGGCATATCGATCATGTCCTCGATCGCGGGGTGGATGTCGGAGGTGATGGGTTTGATGTCGGGGAGGGTTGTCATGGTGTGATCTCGTTTGATTGGATCGTGTCGGATGATTGGGTATGTGATTTGTCTAAAGGTACTTGTTAATAAATCTATGAATGGTGTTATAGAAAACCAATGGTGCAATAACGAGAAGGAGTTTCAAGTCATCATTGCCTTTGCTTGGAAACGGTGGCCAGAATTTGTGTAGTAGCCAAAAGATCGTTGCAGCAAGACCAAAGACCACGAGCAGTGCAAGCAAAGAGGCGAGTGTGAGATGGATGTGTTCGTCAGGGTCATTTCTTGATCTTCTTATTTCATCTGCAAGGCGTCCGACTTTGAGGAGGAGTATCAGAACTGCGATGGCTATGACAATGATGAGGAGCAGTGGCATGTTGGATCACAGCAGCGGATTGTTCAAGCCGTGGTTGTATTCGGTGGTTGGGGACAGGTTCTTCTCTGGGTTGGCGTAGACATCGGTGTAGAGCTCATTGGCTTCTGGAGCGGGTGAGTTCTCGGCGAAGTCCATCGCGGCTTTGACTTGGGCTTTGATGTCTTTTTGGAGGGCTTTCCAGTCGTCCTCGCTGAAGTCTCCCGACTCGATGAGTTGGCTGAGCAGACGGGCGATGGAATCCTTTTCCTTGTAAGTATCGACCTCGTCCTTGGTGCGGTATTTTTGGGGGTCGGACATTGAGTGTCCTTGGTAGCGGTAGGTCTTGAGGTCCACGAATCCGGGACGCGAGGTCTCGCGGCAGCGCTCGGCGAAGGGTTTAAACTCGTTGTAGAGGTCCACGATGTCGAGCCCGTCGATCTCGATGGAGTCGATGCCGTAGGACTGTCCGCGGCTGATCAGGTTGTCTGCGTTTGCGGTGTGGCGGTGGATCGCGGTGCCCATCGAGTATCCGTTGTTCTCGATGATGAAGATGACGGGGATGTTGTGGACCGAGACATAGTTGAGTGCTTCGTGGAACGCGCCCTGGTCGATGGCGCCGTCTCCGAGGTAGCAGAGGGTGACTTTCTTCTTGCCTTCACCCAGCACTTCGAGTTTGTACTTTTCAGCGAATGCGAGACCGGCTCCGAGCGGGGTCTGGGCGCCGACGATGCCGTGACCGCCGAAGAGCCAGTTGGGTTTGTCGAACATGTGCATGGAGCCGCCCTTGCCCTTGGCGCATCCGTGGATCTTCCCGAACATCTCGGCCATGCATGCTTCGGGGGTCATCCCTCGCGCGAGAGCGTGGCCGTGATCGCGGTACGCGGTGACGACGGGGTCGTCGTGGTTGACGGATCCGATGGTTCCGACGGCGCACGCTTCTTGTCCGGTGTAGATGTGGCAGAAGCCCCCGATTTTGGCTTGCTGGTACGCTTGCATCGTTCGGTTCTCGAACTCGCGGATGAGCTGCATGACGCGGAGCCACTCGAGTTTCTGCTCGGTGGTGGGGGGTGTGTGGTCGTAGTCGGACTTGTCGGTCATGTCGGATGCTTTCGAGGATTGAGCCGGCGCTTGGGTCATTGGATTCGTCTCGTGCTGTTCGAGTGATGCGAAACAGTTTCACTCGATGGTTGAGCTATCGGTCGTTTGGGGGCTTGGAATGACCCCGATCGGGAGGGTCCGGAGGGATCGCGCTGATCCTGTGGACCGATTCGTTGATTGTAGGGGGGAGAAGGGGCGTAAAGGGGGGTTGAGGACGGTTTTTGGGTCTGGTGGAGCGGGATTCCAAGAAGATCATCACCCCCGGGAGGGGGGTGATGACCTACTTGGATTTGATCTGGGTACAGGCTCTGGGGAGTGGGGGTCTGGTCAGGGTGACTGATCAGGGAGATTGGGATCCGGTCTGGTTGAAGAGGAGTTCCTCGAATCGGTCGTGGGGGACTTCTTCGACATGACCATCGGCAAATCCGACGATGACGAAGTCTTGGTGGTGCTTGGGGTCTTCGTAGATGACGATCTCCTGAGCGTTGAAGGAGTTCCATCCTCCGAGGTAGATGTAGGAGATGCCGTCGCCGTCTTCGAGCGGGGAGACGAGGATCTCGGGTTCGAGGAGTCCCTGGTCGTACATGAGATCAGGCCATTGATCGACGGGCGGGAACTGGTCGTCATTATTGTTTGCGTAGATGATCGCGGCTTGGAGCTGGGAGCGGACCTGGGTGCTGCTCTTGAGTTGCTGAGCGCGTTCGCGGGCGGCTCCCAGTGCGGGGACCATGGTCCCGATCAAGAGGAGGATGATGGTGCCGAGGAGACCGACGACACCGAGAACGGTGCCTGCGATGGCGAAGCCCAATCCTCGTTTGGATTTGTCAGCACCGGTGGTGATGATTCCGACGATCCCCATGATGAGTGGAATCAGTGCGAATGGTCCAAAGCAGAGGGTCAGGATGCCGAGGATCATGGACCACAGCGCGAGCTGTGAGAGCGGACGCTCCTGCGGGATCGCGTTGTGCTGAGTATGGGTCGGGGTGGTGGCTGCGTGGTCTTCGCTCATTGGGGTGCTCCTGTTCATCAGAGCATACTCGATTTGCCAATTTGATGCATGAATTATGTGATGATGAATAGCGCATCAAGTGACTCATCAACCCCACACTAAGGGTTGATGAGTCACTAGATGCTTGCTTTGCGTTTGGGAAATGCGGTTCGAAGATCAACAATGGATCAGTCGCGGGATCGCTGCTGGGATTGCTCGCGCTGCATTTCGCGTTTGATCTGCTCCATCATCGCGCGCATCTCGTCGAGTTCGCGCTGCTGACGATCGTTATCGGCTTGGAGCGCGGCGTTCTGTTCTGCGAGGATGTCGTACGCGTTCATCGGAGGAACGGACTGGGAGTATCCGTCTGGGATGTTGGGTGCTGCATTGATCCCGAGAGTGCCGTAGGAAGATGGGATGTAGATCGCGGAGAGTTGTCGGTCAAAGACGGTGAAGGTCGCGCCACCGGATGTGCCGTCTCTTCCGACGAAGTAGAAGGTGTTGGAGCCTTGGGAGACCTGGAAGATCGCGTGTGAGGAGACTGGATAGTCGTATTGACCTGTGGCGGCTGTGGATGGGAGTCTGACCTCAAGATCGGTGTTGCTTTCAAAGAGTCCTGCTGAGTCTGAGACACCGAATGTTGCTGTTGAGGACGAGCCATTAATGTGGTCCACCTCGACTTCCGCGTTTGCGAGGACGAGCACGAAACCGTCTGCGGGCGCGTTGATCGTGACCGAGTTGATGGTATCGATTGTTGATCCGTCATCGGTGAGGTTGACGACTGTGGTGCTCGCGACTTCCGCGGCGCCGACCTCGTTGAGGATCTCGGTGCTGCTGATCGCGTTGCTTGGGAGCACGACGCTTCCGTTGCCGGCTTGACCGGGCTCGAGGAGGATGGTGCCTGCGGTTCCGAACATGGCAATTCGTGGGGACTGTGTTCCGAAGTAGTTTCCATCGAGGAATATGCCGCTGGCTCCGCTATCGTTTCTGGGTACAGCTACAAACCCGCCGCCACCAGTCGAAGCATCTCTCTCAGCGGTGAAGAACTGGAATCCATCTGGGCCGTACAGTTCGAAGAACGAGTCTCCTGCGAAGTCATCGAACCCTATTTTCACGCGGTCATCACCGAGGTTTGTGCGCATGTTGATGACCGGGGATTCTGCTGTTGTCGCTACCAGATTGAGTGGGCCGAACGCTTCTTGGAAGAGGATGGTGTTGTCGTTCTGGTACGCGCCGTTGAGCGAGGTTCCTGAGTTCTGCGCGAATCCCGCGCGGAGCGCGTAGTTGGCGAGGGTCGCGGGAACGAGCTTCTGTCGTGGTTCGAGGATGGTCACTCCGGGTTGTCCGGACTCGGAGATCCGGAGCTCGAGGTAGCGGGAAGTGTTGGTGTTGAAGATTGATCCGAACGCGGCGAACTCGACCTCGGTTGAGAAGAGTCCGTCGATGACTTCGACATTGGTGTTGGTGACTGTGCCGTTGAGGATTGGGGATCCACCGTTTTCGTCTTCAAAGACGAGGAAGGTGATGTCGTAGAGCCCATCGGCGGGCGCTCCGGAGTCGCTGAGGTTGCCTTGGTAAGTGAAAGAGTCGCGGATGAACTGGGCGCTCGCTGAGGATGCGAGCATCGAGGACACAGCGAGTACGGATGCGACGAGCAATGAACGGAATGACATGATGGGGTCTCACTCTTTGGATACAGATGAACAGACGATCGCATCGAGGAGATGACCCCCAATGGACGAGGTGTACAGCGTACCGAAATGGGCTGAGCGAATCAAGAAGATTCACAGCCACCGAGCGTATCGATGGATCCCACTTGGCGCATCAAGTCACTCATCAACCTTTGGGTGGGGTTGATGAGTGACTGAATGCTGATTGGATTGTTTGATCGGAAACGGATCAGTCGTTGAGCGCGGCTTTGGTGACCGCTTCGTCAACCTGTGACTGGAGCAAGACCAACGCGGTCTGGACCTGGAGGTCGATTCCTTCGCTGATCAGATCGTCCGGGGTTTGGCGCTCTGGGTCTTCGATGACGAAGCCGTCCTTATCGATCGGGAAGATGTCCGAGTCCCTGCGGAGCATGAGGGCTTGCTGCTGCTGGGATGGGAGCATCTCGACATGCAGGTCTGGTTCGATTCCCCATTC
>JAEPQP010000084.1 GCA_017640485.1 Phycisphaerales bacterium
ACCAGATCATCATCCCCGCCCTCGTCAACGCCCACACCCACCTCGACCTCACCCACATCGGTCCGCAACCCCACGATCCACTCGGAGGCTTTGTCCCCTGGCTCGACATGATCCGAGCCAACCGACTCCTCGATGATCAAGAAATACAAGCCTCCGTAAACCTCGGGATCCAAAAGTCACTCGCCGGAGGAACCATCGCAGTGGGGGACATCGCCGGCGCCCCGAACGCGATCCTCAAAGATATCCCCATCACCACCCTCGCCGATTCCCCCATGCTCGGCACCTCCTACCTCGAGTTCTTCGGCATCGGAAAGACCGCCTCCACCATCACCGCCACACTCCAAGACTACCTCGACACCAACCTCGCCCGCATCCAGTCCCACCTCCAAGACACCGGAGTCACCATGGGACTCTCCCCCCACGCCACCAACACCATCTCAAAGTCAGTCTACGAATGGGCCGCCCATACCGCCAAGAAACACAACCTCCCCCTCTCCACTCACCTCGCCGAAACACTCGAAGAACGCGAGTTCATCTCCCAAGGCTCCGGAACCCAGCGAGGATTCCTTGAACGCTTCGGAATCTGGGACGACTCCATCCTGAGCGAGATCGGGCAAGGCGACCACCCAATCACCCACCTGCTCCCAGTCCTCAAACAACTCCCCATCCTCGCCGCGCATGTCAACGACGCCCCGGTCAACGAACCCAACTCATCCTTTGGCAACACCATCGAGCAACTCGCCCAAACCCAGACCTCCGTCGCCTACTGCCCGAGAGCCCACACCTACTTCGGACACTACGACACACTGGGACCGCACCCGTTCAAACACATGCTCGCCGCCGGAATCAATGTCTGCCTCGGCACCGACTCCATCGTCAACCTCGACACCCCCGACCGCATCACCCCCCTCGACGACATGCGCCTCCTCGCCACCCGCGACGGCACCGACATGCACACCCTCCTCGCCATGACCACCACCAACCCCGCCAAAGCCCTCAACCTCGACCCCGATGCGTTCATCCTCACCCTAGGCATCGCTCCGCTCGGACTGATCTCACTCGATACAGTCCCAAACGCGAACCCATGGGATACCGCAATGGATTCGAGTCAGCCACCTGAATGGCTCATTCTCCAATCATGCTGAAACTCCACTCCATTGGTTTAAAGCGCATCAATCAGCCGCTGCAACTTCGCATCACTAAAGTCCCCTTCAACGACATCCACCACGCGTGATCGCTCATCGAGCAGCACGCCGTAGATGGTGTCCACCGACCCCAGACCGAGCGCTTCACGAAACGCACTGACATCTGTATACAGCGTGATGGTCCGAGCACGCGCCTCGAGATCCGGGATACCGGACCGCATCCCACCATCAATGAACCCCGCCATCCAACCCCATTTCCGTCCCGAGATCGTCGGCGTCTCAATCACCCGCCCCCCCTCGATCCCCGACTCAATCGCATCAAGCCGATCGAGCCAAGTATTGACATTGATCTGCTGACGCTGTTTGAATGCAACCAACACCAGCGCAGGATCCCCAGCCAGATCGTCCGGGAGTACCACCGCGTCGCCGTTGAGATTCTCCGATGCAATCCTTGGAAAGTACGCTCCGTCATCAATCACCGCGCCGTCAACTCCACGCACCATCCCGTCTGGTCGATCCCCAAGCGGCTGCATCCGGCATGACGCCATCCATACGCTCATCATCCCGCACACCAGCAGCGGCAACCCAACACCAATCCGACCCCGTAACTGTTCCTGCATAAAAAACTCCTGTGATTGAATCACTGTTCGTTGCCCGCAGGCAGATCGACGCACCCGAGAGCAATGCGCAAAACTACCCAGTTTCACAGATCCAACAGCCGTCGAGCAACGAAAAGCTGAAGTCTGCATCCCCAATACCCCGATGCCGACCAGAGCGGGATTACGGGAATATCATCAGTTCTGCCGATATTCACCGTAGGATACGGAACACCAACCATGCACGAACACCAGATCGACCTCAACCAAGTCTTCCAACAAGCCGGCGGCTACTCCCCGGCCTGTTTCCCATTCATCCGTGATGGACTCGCGCACACCTCCCAAATGGTCCACGGCCAACCAGAAGACCAATCAGCACTCGACCTCGGTCTTGCCGACGACTCCCGTCATGTCGACGGCACACAACTCTGCCTCGGACTCCGCGAGCACGCCATCTCCCGCTACGGCCTCCTCGCCAAGTCCGTCCTCAACAACTGGGGAATCTACCAGACACGCGACTTCGGGAACATCATCTTCGCACTCGTCGACGCCAACCTCATGCGCACCACCGACGAGGATTCCATCGAAGACTTCGACGATGTCTACGACTTCGATGAAGAGTTCGCCGTGCCCGAACCATCGACCCCAGCCGTCGCCGTGTCCTGATATACTGGTCACATGACGAACAACCAGTCAAGTGACCACTCCAGCGACCAAACCAGTACTCAAAGCTCATCGAGCGAATCCCATCCCGCATGGGCCCGCCTCCACCTCTGGCAAATGCAACCCATCCGCGACATCCTCCTCGGACTCGGGATCTTCGCGCTGATATTGATGGGACAGAAAGCCTCCGTCGTCACCGTCCCGCTGCTGCTGGCGCTGCTCTTCGCATACCTCTTCGAACCCGTGATCTGCTGGAGCATGAAGCGTTTCAGCATCTCGCGCCGGACATCGGTCATCGGAATCATCGCGTCCTTTGTCATCGTCATTATCATCCCCTCAATCATCGGTGCCTCTTTCGGGATCGCGCAGACCATCAGCTTTGTCCAGTCCACAGCCGCCAACATCGAAGCCGTCCAGAAAGCCCAAGAGTTCAACGACATCGAGAAAGCCCGTCTCTACCTGAACGAGAACAACATCGCTCCCGCATGGATTTCCATACACGACACCATCCGAACCAATGACGACGGCACCTCCGCATTCCAAGAATCACTCGTCGCGATCAACGATTGGCTCGTCGAACACAAAGACGAGGTCGCCCAAACCGCGACCGATGTCGGCATCGAAACCATCAACAGAATCATGACCATGATCGGTGCCGCGTTCGGGTTCGGATTCATGGGATTCGTGACCGCCTTTTTCTTCTTCTTCATCTCCACCGAATGGATCCAAGTCAAAGACTTCGGCGCTGAACTCCTCCCAGACAAGAACCGAGACAAGATCATCGATCTCCTCGTCAAGTTCGATGCCGTCATCTCCGGATTCATCCGAGGCCGACTCACCATCGCGTTCATCCAAGCCATCGTCTTCTCCCTCGGCTTCTTCGCGATCGGAGTCCCCGGCGCCTTCATCCTCGGCCCGGTCATCGCGGTCCTCTCCATCGTCCCCTACCTCGCGCTCGTCGGAGTCCCCATCGCAATCTCCCTGCTCTGGCTCCAAGGCTACAACGACATCAGAGGAGAATGGTACTGGGTCTTCGGCGCACCCACCATCCTCTACTTCATCGGACAAGCACTCGACGACTATGTCTGGACCCCCCTCATCCAAGGCAAAAGCACCGGCATGGACACCCCAACCATCCTCTTTGCCTCGCTCGCAGGCGGCGCACTCTTCGGCGTGTTCGGTCTCCTGATCGCGATCCCCATCGCCGCGTGTGTCAAAATCCTCATCCAAGAAATCTTCTGGCCCAAGTTCAAAGAATGGGCCGAGGGCAGAGCCGCCGATCCACTCCCCATCGACAACTGACCTCTCCGAGCACTGCGCATAAAAAAGCCGCGATCATCCGATCGCAGCCCGTGAAGTCCGCAGACTCAGAGAGATTGTCAAATCATGCACGACGACGACGAGCAACGGTCAGACCCGTAAGCCCGAGAAGCGCCGCAGTCGATGGAGCCGGGATCGTCGCAGGACGGATCTCGAAGTTATCAAAGAACACATCCTCCGGAGCCCCATCCGATCCCGCGAAGTCTTCAATCATCAAGTGCACCGTGCCGTTCAATCCAAGATCCGCGGCCGTGAACTCAAACTCGTAGCTGTTCCAACGGTTGTTGTCGATCAGCACATCCTCCGCACCGGAGTTGGTGCCCGTTGCCCACTTCCACACATGACGAGCAGGCATATCTTCCGAGAACCCCACATACGCCCCGTGATCCCCCGGACGCGCCGCCCCAGTCGCAAGACCAAGGTAATCAAACGAGAGCACATACGTCGTCCCGATCTCAAGCTCCATCGCTTCACGCGAGAACATATCACCCGCTGAGTTCAACCGATTGAAGGTCAGCACCGTATTGGAGTGATCAAACGGATCAATCACGAGCATCCCATGATGCGTCCCCCCATCCTTCCCGGCCCATTTCCCGAGCGTGTTCTCAAAGTCGTCCTGGAAAAGAGCATCAGCACTCGCAGCGGAAGCGAGCACACCGGTCGCAAGTGCCGAGAGGGTGATGAGAGCGCGTGGGGAGAGTGAGTTCTTCATGGTTCGTCTCTTTCGGTTGTGTGATTCTCGTGAGCGAAGCAATCGTCCGTGCTCCGCGATGAGCCCATACCATGCCACAACAGAGCGAACCCAACCAACAAGCAGTGGGGGAGAACATCCACGCCGTTCACCCTGTGCCGACTCGATCACCAGCGCGGTCCGATACCCAACCGCAAGCTTCCCATAACCTGCCAGCCGAATAGTCTGTAGATCTCAATCCTCTAGGATCTGCGCCATGTGGTACTCCAGATGCGCAAAGAAATCCTCGATCAGATACCCCAGCGTGCTCGGCACATCGGCAGGCAACTCCCGAAACGCCGTCGTCGCATAACTGTGCTCCGCATGCTCGCGTTCTACCACCGCATCGTCCAGCCCATCAACGAGCACGCACAGCTGCATCGTGCACGCGCCCCAGAGCGTCACCAGCTCTTCCCAGTCCGCGCCCTGGTACCCGTTCATCCGCACCCAATCCCGGTGCGCATACCCCTCAAACACAATCGATCCACCAAGCACCGATTCGATGATCCGCTGCTGATTCACATTCGCGCTGTCGCACAGATGCCCAAGAATCTCCTTCCGCGACCATCCACCCTCTACACGCGCCTTACCGACGAACGACTCATCCAGATCAAACAACCGATCCGCGATCTCCGCGATCCGATCCACGCTGTACCCAAGCATGCACGCCTTCATCACCCGCCTCCAATCAACTCAACGACTCAGCGCCGCTTCTTCGGCTTCCGCTTCTTCACGCCAGACTTCTTCGCCTTCGTACCACTCTTGCGAAGACCCGCCAACGCTCCCAGTCCACCCATGCCACCCATGCCACCACCACCCGCGGCCCCCGCCATCTGCTGCGCCATCGCCGCCTTGGATCCAGCGCCCATACCACCCATCGCCTTCATCATCTTCTGCATCATCCCGAACTGCTTCGTCAGCTTCCCGACCTGATTCGGATCTGTCCCCGACCCCTTCGCGATCCGCTGCTTACGAGTGTGCTTAATCACCCCAGGCTTCTTCCGCTCCTCCATCGTCATCGACTGAATCATCGCCTCCGTCCGATCAAGCTCCTTCTCATCAATATCCAGATCCTTGATCGCCGACCCAACACCCGGGAGCATCCCCAAAAGCGACTTCATCGACCCCATCCGACGCATCATCTTCATCTGCTTGAGGAAGTCGTTCATGTCCAGCTCCCCCTTCGCCATCTTCGCCTCAAGCGCCTTCGCGTCCTCCTCCGTCACCTCCTGCTGCGCCTTCTCAACGAGCGACACCACATCACCCATCCCCAGGATCCGCCCCGCCATCCGTTCGGGATGGAACGCCTCGATCGCGTCGAGTTTCTCACCCACCCCGATGTACCGGATCGGTGCGCCCGTCACTTCCTTGACCGACAGCGCCGCTCCGCCGCGTGTATCCGAATCAAACTTCGTCAGGATCACCCCATCGACCGCGAGCTGCTCATGGAACGCCTTGGCGCTATTGACCGCGTCCTGCCCCGTCATCGCATCCACAACAAGGAACACATGGTGCGGCTGTAGCATCGAACGCACCCCGCGCAGCTCGCCCATCAGCTCATCATTCACATGCAAGCGACCAGCCGTATCCAGAATCAGGACATCAACACCCTTCTCCCGCGCCGCCTTCAGCGCGTTCTGACAGATCTTGACCGCGACCCCGACCGCCTTGCCATACTCCGCACACTTGTCGGGCTCCCCATAAAAATGCACCTGAGATCCGCCGCTCAGTTCTGTGTTCGCTTGGTTCGCAACCGTCTCAAGCTGCTCAACAGCCGCCGGACGCTGCAGATCCGCTGCCGCGAGCATGACCGACCGCCCTTGTTTTTTCAGCATCCCCGCAAGTTTCCCACAGGTCGTCGTTTTTCCCGACCCCTGCAGCCCGCACATCATGATCACAGTCGGGCCAGGCGAAAGCTTCATAATCCCAGGAGGCGGAGCCTGCTGCTCCGCATCCGGATCCCCACCAAACAACTCGACGAGCCTTCGATGCACAATCCCGATCATCTCCTGACCGGGCTTCAGCGACTTCGTCACCTCGCGTCCAACCGCATCTTCCATGATCTTCTTACAGAAGGACTCCGCCACTTCAAAGTGCACATCCGCCTCGAGCAGCGCACTGCGAACCTCATCCATCGCCTCGCGGACATTGGACTCAGATATCGCCGAGTTCCCGCTCAGCTTCTTGAACACCCCATTGAGACTATCCGAAACACGATCAAACATACCCAACTCCCGCGGAATCCCGCGTTGCCGAAAGTTCAATCAAGGCCGTGACCGCAGCCAGGTAGATGGTAGCACAGCGATCTAGTCAGATAGTATCCGATCTTTCAATTCATCTCTCAAACCAAGTACACCTTTGTATCGCCTAGTCATACTAGAGATGTAGGAGATGCCGAGAATATCCGAAATCGTAGATTCGTCGTCCTCGACCATTGTATCGATCTCTTTGAGCACTACTAGATCTGGGTTTCTCGAATCCAGTTCTGACAACACAGTATCAACAAGCGGTTCGTACTCGGTTATCTTCTCGCGTATCAACTGAATATCAATCCCATCAAGGTCGTCTTCGATTGAATCCAAGAGTGATTTATCATCGATCGCAGTGAAGTAATCGGAAGCTACTGGTGAGGGTTCAGCGTCACCCGACAACAGGTTCACTGTTATTGGAGCTCCGAGCGGACCTTGAATGAGATTGTTTACGATCTCGGACACACCCAAAATCCGAGCGATGAATAGCCATAACTCAGTTGATCCGTGCTGAGGAACTACTTGAGATTTGAGCCATGACTCATATGACCGAATGGAGCGTGCTCTTTCGCAATAAAAACCGAGAGGGTCGTCTCCATCAAGTTCAGAGAGTGCCTGTGAAAAGAGAAGCAAGTCTTGGTCGTCCCATGCATGAGTATTGAGCATTTGCTCAACACGGCTAAGCCCTACATTGGCTACTGAGATTGCAACGAGAACATCGATTCCAAACGCGGTTTGCTTAAGCTGGATTTGCTTTGCGATTCTGAAAATAGTTTGAATCCGACGAATAGCCAAATCGTGATTTCCCTCGATCCAATGCCGTTGTGCATCATCACCAAGAGTGATCGAAATCACTCGAATTGTCTTCAACAAATCCCTTCGCGGATCATCCCTCAATACAGGTCCATCAAAATACCCAACAGGTTGGTCAAACTGGTAAAACCGATCCATCCGGCTAGCCAAGTCGATTGAGTCAAACAGCGATTGTTGCTGCTTCAAATAATCGCTGTAGGTTCTTGTGTCTTCGGATTCATCATCAAAGCGGATCGCAATAAACTTGTCCCATCGATCCAAGTCGGGGTCGTGTGTATCGCATGAGACTTTACCAGTGATCGAATCGCGTATTGCAAGATATCGAGTTGCAGCATCATCAGATTCAAGAGAGATTTTACCGGTGAATAAGGGCTCTGGATCAAGAGCGAAGACCGGTAAGATTCTATTGCAATTGTCAGAGGCGGAGCGACACCCGCAAAGATGGGTGGAGGAGAAAAACACTGCAACAGCAGTAAGTAAGATACGCATCGGTTAATAGTACCAGAAATACAGTGCAAAGGTATTATCGCTTCGACTTGAGCCACTTGTGCAACCGAGTCTTCCCCCAGCAGTTCACACACTGCTCTGCCGTCAACCGCCCACGCTGCCCCGTCAGCACCCCGTAGATCAGATTGTCATAATCCTCCGCGCGATGCACATCGCAATCGATCGCAATCTTGCACCCCGCCTCAACCGCCGCGCGGACATGCGTGTCGCGCAGATCCAGCCGCAGCCAGTGCGCATTGATCTCCAGAGCCACATCGTGCTCGACCGCCGCCGCGATCAGCTCATTCATATCAGGTTCTAAACCCTCGCGCCGCCCGATCAACCGCCCCGTCGGATGCCCGATGATGTGCACCGCCGGATGCTCGATCGCTTTGAGAAGCCGCTTCGTCGCCTGCTTCGGTTTCGCCTTCAGACCCGCGTGAGGCGACGCGACCACCACATCCAACTCATTGAGCAAATCATCATCGTAATCCAGCGACCCATCCACCAGAATGTCCACCTCCGACCCCGCCAGGACAGTCAACCCCTTCGTCTGTTGATCAAACTCCCGAATCATCTCAATCTGCGCTCGCAACCGATCAGGTTTCAATCCATTCGCGATCACCGACGACTGCGAGTGATCCGTCACCGCCAGCGTATGGAACCCCCGAGCCTGCGCGATCTTCACCGACTCTTCGAGCGTCAGTTTCCCATCCGAATCCACCGTGTGCGTGTGTAGATCCGCCTTGACATCCTCCACCTCGATCAGATCCGGAAGCTCCTCATACTGGATCTCACCCCGATCCTGCCGCAATGTCGGAGGCACAAGCGCGATCCCGATCGCCGAATAGATCCCCGCCTCCGTCTCGCATGCGATCGGATCGCCCCGATCATCCGAGTCCTTGAACAACCCATACTCGTTGAGCGTCATCCCCTGCTTGATCGCCAGCTTCCGCAGCGCGACATTGTGGTCCTTCGAACCCGTGAAGTAACACATCGCCGCACCCCACGCGTTCTCCTCAACGATCCGCAGATCGATCTGCACCTCCTCAGGACCAGCCATCCCACTGAACCGCCCACCAAGATCGCCGATCTTGTAACGCACCGAGCACTTGGTGTCCCCCTCCGCAAGCACCCGCGTCACCCCCTCCGCGCCCACAAACGCCTCGCGTGCCGCATCCGCATCCGTCGTTGCAATCAGAATATCAATATCCCCGATCGTCTCCTCCCCGCGCCGAAGCGAACCCGCAAAGTCCGCCCGGATCGTCCCCTCAACCGACTCCATCAACTCCACAAAACGCACCGCGATCGGACGCGCCACCCCAAGATGCAACCGTCCACCCGAGCTCTCCTGAAACTCGATCGCCGCAGTAATATTCTCGATCGTCTTCGCCCCCATCCTCGGCAACCCCGCAACCGAACCATCCGCGATCCCCTTCTTCAGATCCTCGATCGACTCGATCTTCAAATCCTCCCACATCAGCTTCGCCGTCTTGGGACCCAAACCCGGAACCGCAAGCACCTCCATCAACCCGCTCGGGACCTTTGCAGACAGCTCGACATGTTCTGAGATCTCCCCCGTCTGAGCGAGCTCGACTAACTTCCCCGCCGTCCCCTTGCCGATCCCCTCGATCGCCGTCAGCCCCTTGATATCCTCATCGAGAGCCATCGACTCCAGATCCTGCGTCTGCGCTTTCAGTTCCCGAGCCGCCTTATTCGCGGCATTCACCCGGAACCGATCGCCCCCAAGCAGCTCCAGCATCTGCCCAATCTGACCAAAGATCACCGACGCGTTTTGATTGAATCCCATACGCGATCGTATGACCAATCGCAGTGGGGGATCTCACCACTCCAGCAGATTCAGGACCCAAACTCCTCGACAATCTGCTTCTCCACCGCACGCACCACCCCAGCGCGTTCCCCCTCAGGCACAAGCATCAACGCTGATACCCAACGCCGAATCATCCCCATCGACTCAGGTTTGCACAACTCAAGCATCATGCTCAGATGATCGTTTGGAGACAGCCCCCCCGATCCGTCCCGCCGACCCATCTCCACCATCGACTCCCGATCCTGTTCCTGCTCCCGTTTCTGCTCGTCCATCAGCACTCCCATCATCCGAATCATGATCAACGGAGTCCATTGTACCCGAACCAGCCTTGAGCTCGATCATCCCGCTCGCATGCAGCCTCGTCTCAATCCCCTGCACAAACCGCTCCAGCCGATCCACCCGCTCGATCAACTGCGTCAGCGTGTTCGCGATCGCCCCCATCAACTCATTGGCATCCGCGTGCTTGAGAGCATGCGTCCGCATGTCCCGCACCTTCATCGGCCCCTGCCCAGACAACAACCACTCCCCCGAAATCCCCAGACTCCGGCACAGATTCGTCATAAACGCCGCACTTGGCGCCTGACCCTGCATATACCGACGAACCGTCTCCGGATGCGTGTCCGTCAACGTTCCAAGCTGACGATACGAAGTGTCCCCAACCGCAAGATTGAGACGATCATGAAACGCCGACGATGATTCTGTTGTTGATGATGGAATGCTCATGAACCCAGCATACACAAATGTTCGGTTCTGGGAAGGGCAATAATCCGTATCTGTGCGGGTCGATCCTCGATAATGAGCCAAAAACCCAGTTCTGAGCCAGATCCCAACACACACAATCCTGTGTTACACAATCAATCACACAAAACCGAGTCAAAAAAGAATTCAATCAACCAACATCCCCGACGCCCAACCACGCGCCATGCGCCTTAAGCAGCCGTCGCCGCACCAGCCCCTCACCCTCGCCATCAAGCCTTGGAGACTCCCCGATCCACGCCGACGCATCCCGCCGCGCCATCCCAAGCAACTCATGATCCTCCAGCGGATTCGCAACCTTAAACGGCGGCATCCCGCTCTGCCTCGTCCCGAACACATCACCCGGACCACGAATCTCCAGATCCCGCTGCGCCAGCACAAACCCCGACGACGAATCCACCATCGCCTGCAGCCGCGCCCGCCCATCCTCTGTCCTCGGCTCGGCTACAAGCACACACACACTCGAGAGCTCGCCGCGCCCCACACGCCCCCGCAACTGATGCAACTGCGCCAATCCAAACCGATCCGCATCCTCGATCACAATCACCGCCGCATTGGGAACATCCACCCCGACCTCAATCACCGTCGTCGCGATCAAGCAATCAATCTCCCCCGCACGGAACCGATGCATGATCTTCTCACGCGTCGCGCGTTTGAGCTTTCCATGCATCGCCGCGATCTTCAATCCGTTCAACTCCCCGCCCTCAAGTTCCTTCATCAGATCCCGCAGATTCCGCGTCGGTCCTTTGCCAGCCGTGGGCTTCCCATCCGCATGAAGCGTCGCCGTCGATGCTCCCCCAGGCTCAATCGCAGGCACCACCACAAATGCCTGCTGACCCTCCCGGATTTTCTCCGCAAGCCACCCATACACAACAGATCGCTTCTCCGGTCCAACCCACTTCGTCGTGATCGGTCTCCGTCCCATCGGAAGATGCTCGATCGTCGAAATATCCAGATCACCGAAGATCGTCAGCCCGATCGTTCTCGGGATCGGGGTCGCCGTCATCACAATCACATGAGGAGTCTCCTCCGAATGCTCATCGCCGCCCTTCACTCCCCCCTTGACACGCAATTTTGCTCTTTGCTCAACACCAAACCGATGCTGCTCATCGATGATCGCCACCGCCAAAGAATGAAACCCCACCGAATCCGACACCAGCGAATGCGTCCCCACAACCAGATCCACCTCACCCCGCTCGATCATCCCAACCACCGAAGCCCGCTGATCCGCAGGCATCGAACCTGTCAGCAGCTCGATCCGCGTCG
>JAEPQP010000117.1 GCA_017640485.1 Phycisphaerales bacterium
ACGCACGGCGATGGGCTCTGCAGAGAACTCGATTTCCGTAACTTCGAACTCTTCAAAGGACGCGCCTACCCATCAAGAGGTGGCACTCGAACCATTACGCATGACGGACACGATCACCCGATCGGATCGCTCCCTGTCGAACTGTACGGTCTCGAGTACGAAGCGTACGACATCCCCCGCGACACCTATGTGAGTGATTCGGGCGGAAACCTGCGCGTCAGAAGAAACACACGCGGAATGGGAAGTCTGCGACGAAAGCAACTGGAAAACCCGCCGCCATACCACGTGCTCGGAATCCTCACCCATCCAATCTGGTGGGATATGACTCATGATGCACCAAGCAATACACCGCTTGTCGGACTCGAAGATCTTGTCGAATCCGATTACCTCCAAAGCCCACTTGTGACCGGATCCTCAGCAACATGATTCATGCACGGATCCAGTCATGAGCATGTCACCAAAAACCGAGCAGCCGCAACTCCTCCTCGTCCAGGGCATGTCCAGATCGGGGACCACGCTCCTGACCACAATGCTCGATGCTCACCCGTGCATCGCGATGGGGTACGAACTCCTCCCTACTGAGCTCCCCCCGCTCGCAGACTTTGCTCAACTCCTCGATCGGTCTTGGAACGAGAGCAACCAGTCTCCACGAAAGGCCGGGAATCTACTCAAGCAGTGGGGATACCCTGAAGCCGGGGTGTTCTCCAAGCGTGCGAGCAGAGCACTGGTAGATCCCGCCGAACTCGCGGAGATCATCCGCATCGCAGTTAGCAACGGCATGACCACCTGTGCAACGCTTCAAGATCGGTTCTTGCTCGCCTCAAAGATCGCTCAGCACAAATCCAACACACTGGATTCCGAGTGGTACGGATTCAAATCGCCTCTACTCGAAAAGAAAACCGGATACTCATATCCCCGAGGATCGCACCGAATCCTCATCATCCGTGATCCTCGAGATGTCTGGGCATCACATCTGGGCGCGGGATTCAATGCATCCTTGAAACAGGTCATCAAGACCTGGAACCTGTACGCAAAGGAAGTCACCGAATCGCATCCCAATCAGTCTCATATCCTATACGAAGATCTGGTTCGAACTCCTGAACCAGTACTGACTTCCATTTGTGATCAAATCGGAGCACAGTACGATCCGTGTATGGTCAAGTTCGAACACTCGAAAGCGAGTATCTTTCGCGATGGGCTCAATCATGTAAACTCCGCCAAACTTAAAGCGGGAATCAACCCCTCTGCAGTCGGTCGATGGCGAGAGTCGCTTACCAAAAGAGAATCCAACTCCATCGCAAAGCACTGCGGTCGTATGATGGATGCACTTGGTTATCGCTTCCAAGCATGATTTTTCATACCCCATGAGTAAGCACCATTCAACTACACCTGTCGCGATCATCGGAGCCGGCGCTTCGGGGCTCATGACCGCGATCACGATCGGACGAGCGATCGAGGCATCCGGAACAGACCCGGCCAAGGCAGGAATCCTTCTGCTCGATGGCGCCAAAAAAATTGGAATCAAGATCCTCGTCGCCGGGGGAGGACGCTGCAATGTCACGCACCATGAAGTTGACGAGAAGCAGTACGCGACCACCAAGCCCCCGATTGTCCGCTCCACGCTGAAGCGATTTTCTGCTCAGGATTCAATGGACTTCTTCAATGAACTGGGCGTCGAGCTCAAGCAGGAAAACACCGGAAAGATGTTCCCGATCACCGATGATGCGCACACGGTCCTCGATGCACTCCTCGATGAGTGCAATCGACTCGGGATCCGGATCGTAAACCCGTGGCGCGTCGATCGAGTCGAGTCCCTGAACGATGGATTCATCATCCACCGAGCTTCGATCGATCAAGAATCACAGGATTCGATTCTCGCGGATCGGATTGTCCTCGCAACCGGTGGCAGAGCACTTCCCAAGTCGGGTTCCGATGGGCAGGGGTACACCATCGCCCAATCGCTCGGCCATTCCATCACCGACCACATCCTCCCCGCGTTGGTACCGCTTGTGGTCGCTCAGCAATCCAAGTGGATCACCGAACTCTCTGGGATCTCGACCAGAGCGACCATCTCCGCTGTCAGTTCCACCGGAAAGCACATCAAGTCTTTCACCAACGATCTCCTCTGCACCCACTTCGGTGTCTCTGGACCGGGACCGATGGACATCTCCCGATGGTTTACCACAGCCCGTCTGAGCGATCGTCATACAACCCTCATGATCAACTGGATCCCAGGATACTCCTTTGAGGACATTGACCATCAACTCAACCAACTGGGGAAAGCACAGGTCGTCACACATCTCCGCACTCAAATCCCCGAGCGGCTCGCCCGGACGCTGTGCGAGCAAGCACAGATCGACCCGTCAACTCCCGGCCATACATTAACACGCGAAGCCCGGAGGAAGCTCGCGCACTTGCTGACAGAAACCAGAGTGTTCATCAACGACGACCGAGGATTCACCCACGCCGAGGTCACTGCGGGGGGCGTCCCAATCGAAGAGGTCAACCGGAAAGACTTCCGATCCAAACTCTGCCCCAATCTCTGGCTCGTTGGAGAAATCCTCGATGTCGATGGTCGAATCGGCGGATTCAACTTCCAGTGGGCTTGGTCAACCGGATACATCGTCGGGAACGCGGTCGCGAAGTCGATGATGAACCCAGCTCATATTTAGGCTGATCGCTGAGAACTCCACGCTCAGTTCTCCTGAGTTCGAGACGAAGCGAGCTGCTCCATACGATCCGCGCTCTTGATGGTCCGTGTATGTTCCGGACCGAATGTCGCTAGAATCACCGGGTGACTGAGCTCGAATGCTCGTTCAGCTTCATCGAACTTCCCCGCTTTAGTGAGGCACTCGCCGTAGTTGTTCCGGAAGATCGCGAGGTAGTAATGATTCGCCGGGAGCATCGCTTCGCACATCGCCATGAGTTTTTCAAACAACCGTTCCGATTCCTCCAGCTGATCATGATTCATGAGCAGCATCGCGAGGTTGTTGATCGGTGACCATGTCTCGGGATCCACCCCGCCCGATGCTTTCTCTCGAATGTCAATGACTTCACGATACATTGCCGCCGCTTCCTCGATCTTCCCTTGGTCCTCGAGCAGGTACGCCAGATTCCCCATCAGCACAAGCGTCTTGGTGTGCTCGCTCCCGAACCGCTTCCGGTGCCCCTCAAGCGATTGTTTGGTCAAGCCCTCAGCCTCATCCAACTGCCCGATCTGAATCAGCGCCGCGCCGAGATTCCCCATCGACAACAGTGTGCTGAAGTGCTCAGGACCGAGCACGCGATACCGCCGCTCGACGACATCCCGAAAAATCTCGATCGCTTCCTCATCGCGTCCCTGCTTCTGGATCACGCTCGCGAGCACATCCATCGCGACGAGCGTCTGCGGGTGATCTGCTCCAAACGCTTCGAGCCGGCGATCGACAACTTCCGTCATAACCTCCTCGCTCTCGACAAGGCGCCCGATGTCTTTGAGAGCGACACCTCGGTTGTGCATCGAGATCAGTGTCTCTTTATGGTTCGCGCCAAGCTCCCTCGCGAGGATCTGCTCGCAGACTTCCCACTCCGCAAGAGAAAGATCGTGTCGTCCACGCATGTGGTAAATTCGAGCAATCGAGTTCCGAAGCTTCGCTTCCTCGACCGGATCTCCCATCGCTTCGATCGCGGGCTTCGCTTCGTTGAGCAGTATCTCCGCTTCGTCATAGGAACCCAACTCGATCAGCACCATCGCGAGCATGCTCTTGGCATCCGCAGTGATCGGATCAGACTCACCCAGATGCTCAGTAGTGACCTCAACCATCTCGCGCGCATGAAGCAACGCGTCCTCGAGATCACCCAGCGCGTGATAGGTCCGGCTCAGCGCCATCCGCACCGTCGCATGAACACCAGGATACTCTTCGAGTTCGGTTCCCACCGTCAGAGCTGCTGTGTCGAGCAGTTCAAGGACCGTGATCTCCTGACCGAGCGACATCTCCGGGTCTGCGCTCGTCAGCATGTTGACCATGAACAAGTTCACGGCAACCGCTCGACTCCGCTCGATCTCCGCAAGCTCGGTAGCTTCCTCAGCCGCGATCCGTTGTTTCTCAGCCGACGCCCATCCACGAGTTGCCCGCGTCGCTTGATAGCTCGCTGCGATCACCCCACCGATGAGCAACAAAACCGCAAGCCCGGCGAGGCCGACTGGCATCCGGTTCCGAGCGACAAACTTCTTCCCGCGATACCAGCGCCCACCGTCCACAGCTCCAACAGGTTCACGGCGCAGGAAGCAACGAAGATCAGCCGCAAGTTGTGAAGCCGCGGAATACCGGAGCTCCCGATCAGGATGCATCGCCTTCCCGATGATCGCTCGGATCTCAGGTTCCAGACCGCTGGTATCAAGCTTTGGTGGAGTCGAAACCACCTGGATCGCCTCATCAACTGTCATCCCGCTCAGTTGGTTCGGGAGCGAACCGGTGAGCACTTCATAAATCATCACTCCGAGCGAGAACACATCGGTCCGCAGATCGATGTCTGCATCCCGTCTGAGCTGTTCAGGACTCATGTAGGGGATCGTCCCGACCAGTTCCTTGACCTTCTTGCCATCATTCTCGAGTGATTTGGCGACCCCGAAATCAAGCACCCGAGCACGACCATCCTGATCCACCACAATGTTCGCTGGCTTCAGGTCCCGGTGCACAATCCCTCGCAGGTGCGCATGCTCAATCGCTTCACAGATCGAGCTGAGCAGTTCAAGCCGACCACGCAGATCCAGCGACGCCGCGTACCGATCAAGTTCCCTGCCCTGCACATACTCCATCGCAAAGTACGGGTGGAACTTGCCATTGACCTCAGTCTGTCCGGATTCATAAATCGTCGCGATCCCGGGGTGCTTGAGTTTCGCGAGTGACTCGGTCTCCAACTCGAATCGTTTCAGACGGGTCGCGTTCAACTTCTCCGCGTTCATCACCTTGAGGGCGACCGAGCGTTTCGGATTCTGCTGTTGTGCGAGATAGACCGTGCCCATCGCTCCGCGTCCGAGCATCCCTTCGATCTTGAACCCTCCGAACCAAGCGCCGGGTTCCAGAACGATATCCACACCATCCGCGTCCTCATCGTGCGACAGATCAATAGTCTGGGACTCTTGCATCTCGATGAGTGTCAGCACGCGCCTCTTGAGTTCGGGGTCCGACTCGCACACACTATCGAGATAGACCGCGCGTTCTTCGCCGCTCATGGTTCCTGCTTGAATCGCGATCTCGCGCGGAGTGAGTTTCATACTGCTCCTATCGCCCATTCATCCCCGTCTGCTGACCAGTATCACCTTTCGGACTGTCCCCGGATCCGGATGCATCGATAGCCGCAACTTATCAGACCGGTCGAGTCTGGTTTGCGTCCAGTTCAAGCACTCTCCGCAACTCGAATCCCTGCCGGGAGATACGGCAATAGCTCCTCAGGTATCCGCTTGAGACCACGTCGAAGCGCCTTTGTGACCGCGTATTCCAATGACTCATGCATCCGCATGCGGACTCGATCCGTCACATTCAGACCGAGTTCCTCCATCTTCTCGATCGAGAACTTCCACGCGTAGTACTCCTCAAGACATCTGGGCTTGTAGGTCCCGAACCCGATCGCGTGATGCCCGATCTCATGCAGGAATACCGCCGCGGACATCGGACCCTTGGGTTTGGGAGACTCGATCAGTTTGGACATCGTCCCGTCTTGATAAGTCACCTGCCACGCAACCCCGGACATCGATGACCGCCACTTACGAACGCGGACGCCGTGTTCCTTGAGCATCTGACGAGTGATCTCCTCGTACCGCACCTGCATCGGAGTCGCGGACGATTTCGCAGTACTTGGACGAGCGTCGATGACCTCTGGATCCACACGCTCTGATCGCGGCTTGTTGCGACCAGATGGACGCGCCTTCCGCTTCGGACTCAGCAAATCCCAGAGTGTCATCATGTGACCCGTCACTCAACTGCATCCTTCTGTCGTCCGACCAGCATCTCACCGTGCTGGACTTGCCGACCGTTCGCATAGTCTTGCCAGCCCATCGGTTTCTTTCCCGCGGGCTGCACCTCGACTAATCTGAGGACCCCTCGATCACACGCGATCAACCCACCCGATGGATCCACAACACTCCCGGAGACTTCTTGGGATTCAGTTGCAAGCGATTCAGCACGCAGAACCTTCAGCACCTGACCCCGATGCTCCACCGCAACACAAGGCCAGGGGCTCAAGCCGTTGATCCGACATCGGCACTCATCCGCATCAACAAAGTCAATCCACCCGTCACTCTTGAGCATCTTGGGGGCCACCGTCACCAGCGACTCTTCCTGCTCCTGATGCCGAAGCGTGCCATCCTCGAACTGATCAAGTACCTTCAGCATCAACACCGGCCCATCATTCGACAATGCGTTATGCAACTCGCTCGCCGTCATCGAGTGCTCGATCAGCCGTTCCGATTGTCCTAGAATCGCCCCCGCATCCATCTCCTTTGCGATCGTGATGACCGAGTTCCCCGAGATCGAATCCCCCGCAACGATCGCGGCATTGATTGGTGCCGCACCGCGCCAGCGCGGGAGCCGGCTCCCATGCAGGTTGATCGCAAACCGATCCGCGATCAGCTTCTGTCCAAGATACTGCCCGTACGCAATCACCACCCACGCATCAGCATCCCATCCACGAACCAGCCCGCGGGCTTCATCCGTGTTAATGTTCTCAGGTTTCGCGATCGGGATATCAGGGAGATGATCTTGTGCCCACTGTCCGACCGGGGTCGCTGTGGAGTTTTTCCCACGCCCGACACGACGATCGGGCTGTGTCACGATCCCGCTGATCGTGTGCTTTGCCGAGAGTACTTCGAGTGTGGGGACCCCGAACGCTCCGGATCCCAGGAAGACCAGTTTCATGCCGATCCCCCAATCACCGTTTCCCGGCTCGTTCCATCGCTTTGATCCGGGACCGATGCTTGAGCTTCGACATCTGACTCATCTTGTCGAGAATCAGGACCCCATCCAGATGATCAATCTCATGCTGCCAGCAGCGTGCAAGCAGGCCGGTCGCTCGGACCTCGACTTGATTCCCCTCCAGATCGAGCGCCCGCATTGTGACGGTTGCAGGACGACGAACCTCCCCCGTAATCCCAGGCAGCGACAAACACCCCTCATCAAACGGCTCAAGATCACCCGAAGTCTCGACAATCTCTGGATTAAAGAACGCTTGGGGTTCATCAGTCGTGCTTGGGATATCAGCGTCGATCGGGTCGTCATCCTGCGCCGGGACATGGGCGACAAACAACCGCCAGGTCAATCCGACCTGCGGTGCCGCGAGCCCGATCCCCTCGGCCCCGCGCATCAGATCCACCATCCGTGCCGCGACCGCTCGGGTCTCGTCATTGACCTCGACCTCGTCTGCTTTGGTCCGCAGAACCTCGGTCGGATAGATCTCAATACGCAGTTTCGACGGATCAACAGTCATCACCCCATCGTATGGCCGGATGATGATCGGTGTCCCATCGCGGTACCATTCATCCAACAATTCGCATACACTCTTGGACCGTACAGATCGGCAGCACTCACAGGAGCGAGCTTCACCCGTGGCGATGTTTGGCAAAAAAAAGAATGTGGAAGAGGAGTCAGCAGTCTCCAACCCCGTTGCAGACGAGACCTTCAGCCCCAAAAAAGCTGAGGCGTTCTTCAAACACGCTCGTACGGTTCACGACTCAGAGAACTACGAGTACGCGATGCAACTCTGGCTCAACGGCCTCCGCCGCGATCCTGCCAATATGGAAGCCCTCAACGCGTACCTCCGCTCTGCAGAGGTCTACAGCGTTCAGAACCCCAAGAAAGGTGTCAGCAAGTCCACCAAATCCGCAATCGCCGCCAAGGGAGACATCGGGAAGTACCTCAACGCGCTCCTCGATTTCGGTCTCAAGCGGATGGATGTCAACATCGCGATCAAAGCCGCCCAAGCAGCCGGGAAACTCCAACTCCGAGAACCCACCAAACTCATCGGCGAGCACGCCCTCACCCTCGCGAAGAACGATCCCAAAGCCAAGAAGGACATGTTCGTCAAACTCCTCGACGCATTCGGGAACGCGGGCAACTTCCAGCTCGCCGCCCTCGCCGGGGACCTCGCGTGCCGCATGGATCCAACCGACGGCGAACTCCAGGTCCGCGTCCGCAACATGCTCGCGTCCTCCACAATCTCCGGAGGCGGGTACGACAGCGACGAGGAAGGCGGATTCCGCAAGAACATCCGCGACGCCGACAAGCAGCTTGAGCTTGAGCAGTCCGACGCGATCTCCAAGACCGGGAACACGAAAGACCAGATCATCGAGCGCACCGCCGCTGATTACAAGCAGCGTCCCGACGACCTCGCCGCGATCACGGCGTACGCCAAAGCCCTGCTCGAACGCGGCAAGAACGCCGACGAACTCAATGCGATCTCGCTCTACACCAACGCCCACAAAGCATCAGGGCAGTTCCGCTTTCGCCAACTTGCTGGAGAAGTCCAACTCCGCCGCGGCCAGCGCATGCTCGCGAAGCTCGATGCCAAGCTCAAAGCCGACCCAGACAACGCAGAGCTCCAAGCACAGCACGCAGAGATCTCCGAAAAATTTAAGCAGCTCCAGATGAAGGAAC
>JAEPQP010000194.1 GCA_017640485.1 Phycisphaerales bacterium
ATTCGCTCACCGCCCACTCCCACGCATGATCACCTGCGGATAATCCACCCCCGTCAACCCGCCGAGCGTCCAGCGGTACCGCATATTCAAATCCGTCAGATCCCCAAGCCCTCCCAGCGGCAACGGGAATGTATCCAACGGCACATAAGTCTGCTCCCAGACAAACTTTTCACCATTCAGATAATCTCTTGGACTCACCGAGCTCGCTGCGAGCCCACTCATCGCCGTATTGATCGAGCCGTCAAACATCAGCTTCGCAGGACGGGCATGGTCATACGCAAAGTACGGCGATCCAGCCAACTCACGATCAAACTCTTCGAACATATGCACTTTCGCCGATGGAAAAATCACATCCACGAAGCGTCTTTCGCCGAGGACTATGGGACTCGATCCAGTCGTTGAAAAAAGGTGCGGAGTGAAGATATTTGGTGCATACTGAGCACCAAAATCACTCTGCCAAGCATGGGGAACAACCTGGTAACTCGATGCATAGGGCCAGAGTTGCATAATCGTTGGATCAGTCCAATTAAGATCATTGTCAAATCCATCAGGTACACCAAACGCATACGGAACCCCAGATTCCTGGTAACTCTCCTGATCAAATGGTTCATCATTCTGCCAAGCAAGTTGATTCACATCTGCTGTATCAACCCACATCGGATCCGTCACGCTCCCACCCATATAGTCTGCCAAAACAAGATGGGAATACCGCCGATGCATCAACCGTTGTCCGGGTCTCAATATCTGACCAGGCCCGCTCAATCGACCAGTCGCCCGAGCAAGAATATCTCTGACCTGTCCAGCCGCAGCAGTCTGACTATCAGGGTACTGGCGAAATCTGTCATTGACAACATCGTAATACGCCACACCAGCACGCCAAGTAAACGAAAAAATTCGATCCTCATGATCCAAGCTGTACATCGCCCCGATCTGCCCGATCATGTGCAGATTCCCCTCACTCGTCACTCCCTGCATTTGACCACGCATCTTCCCCACACTCGGCCCAAGCACCGCGCCCACACTCGTGACCACCGCCAAAACCGAAACCAACTCCACAAGACTAAACCCTCGACTCTTCATCACAGACTCCTCTTTGATTCGTTCACCGCCCATTCCCACGCATGAACACCTGCGGATAATCCACCCCCGTCAAGCCCCCAAGCGTCCAGCGGTACCGCATATTCAACAGCGTCTGATCACCAAGCCCACCCAGTGGTAACGGGAAAGTTTCGAACGGCTTATAAATTTGCTCCCAAACAACCTTATCTCTCTTGAGGTAGTCCTCAGGACTCACTGAACTCGCGGCCATCCCGCTCATGGAGGTGTTGATCGACCCGTCGAACATGAGTTTCGCCGGACGGGCATGGTCATACGCAAAGTACGGCTCTCCTGCCAACTCGCGATCGAACTCTTCGAACATATGCACCTTCGCAGTGGGGAATCGTACTTCATGAAATCTTCGATCCCCGAGTTCTACCAAACCACCAGTGCTCTGAAACAAGTGCGGCGTATAAGAGAGCGGGCGGTACTGAATCCCAAAGTCTTGTTGCCACGCATGGGGAACAACCTGATAGCTCGAAGAGAACGCCCATTTTTGTATGACACTCAGCCGTGTCCAAACACTGTCGGATTCATAACCCGAATCCGCTGGGATACCCTTCATGTAAGGAAAGTTGTTCTCCTGATCAAGATATCCAAGCGGATTCAACTGCCACTCCAACAAGTTCGCATCATTGGGATCAGCCCACAACGGATCAGACACCAATCCACCCATGTAATCCGCAAGTACCAGATGCGAGTAACGCCGATTCGATAAAATGTTGTGAGATGCAAGAATCTGCCCCTCACCTGTAAACCGACCGGTATGCGTAAGCAGGATATCCTGCAGCTGCTTAGCACCAGCCTCCTGATCTGAATCCCATGATCTGAACGAACCCGAGGGCTGGTAGAAATACTTCTCGTTTGCTTTCCAAGTGAAAGTAAACATCCGATCATCGTGATCTAGACCATACATCGCCGCAGCCAAACCGATCGTGTGCAGATTCCCCTCACTCGTCACCCCCCGCATCTGACCGCGCATCTTCCCCACACTCGGCCCAAGCACTGCGCCCACACTCACGACCACCGCCAAGACCGAAACCAACTCCACAAGACTAAACCCTCGACTCTTCATCCCAGACTCCTTCTTGATTCGCTCACCGCCCACTCCCACGCATGATCACCTGCGGATAATCCACCCCCGTCAACCCGCCGAGCGTC
>JAEPQP010000184.1 GCA_017640485.1 Phycisphaerales bacterium
ACTCAGAGATACGCTGCCGCAGATGACGATCGCGATCGAGAAACTCGAAGAGTTCAAGATCGCGTTTGAAGCTACGGAGCCGGACACTGAGGAGTGGGAGATCGCGGGTGAAGAGGTCGCACTCACACTCGATGAGCTCTTGATTCAGATCGAGGAGTACCTCGCAAACGCGCCGGAGAACGATCCGATCGCACAGCTAGATCTCGATCCGCTGCGTGACTCCATGGACGCTGCATTTGATTACGCACCGCTCGATCCTATCTACGACGCGGCTCTTGTCGAGCAAGTACACTCCGCGGTGGAGAATGCAGGACCCTCGATCGATTCCTCGGTTGCCGGGACGCTTGATGATCTCGAGCCGATCCTTGCTCAGCTCTATCCGCTCCCAGAAGGAGTCGGGGGCGTGTTGTATAAGTTCCGGATGATGCTCGGGACCGACCAGCAGGGGCGTTCGATTATGCTCCGCGCGATGTATTCCGCGAAGGTTGCGATCCAGGTCGGAGTGATTGTTTCAGTCGTCGCGGTGCTCTTTGGATCGATCATCGGTGCAGCCGCTGGCTACTTCGGTGGATTTATCGATCATGCCGTGATCTGGTTGTACTCGACCTTCTCATCCATCCCGTATCTCGTGCTGCTGGTCGTGCTGGCATTTATGTTCACCGGTTCCGCCGTGGAGGGAACGCTGATCCCGCTCTATGTCGCGTTCTCGTTGACCTACTGGATTGGACCCTGCCGTGTGACACGGGGCGAGGCGCTCAAGCTCCGTTCGCTGGATTATGTTCAGGCGGCTCAGGCGCTGGGTGCATCGAACTGGCGGATTCTCACGCGTCACATCATCCCGAACACCTCGCACCTGATCTTCATCAACATGTCGCTGCTCTTCATCGGCGCGATCAAGGGTGAGGTGGTCCTGACTTTCTTGGGTCTGGGTCTCAAAGAGGGCGCGAGCTGGGGGATCATGATCAACCAGTCCAAGTCAGAGGTGGTCGCAGGATTCTTCTGGCAGATCGGTGCCGCGACCTTCTTTATGTTCGTCCTTGTTCTCGCGTTTAATGTGCTGACGGATGCGTTGCAGGATGCGTTTGATCCGAAGCATGTTGGATAACGGTTCGTTTCAATGATTCTAAAAATGGCCGCACCCCCTGGGGGATGCCCAAGGGGTGCGATGCGGCTGGATGCAGCTGGTAAGCCGAGTTCTGTCCGCTGGGCAGTTTCCGATCCTCCATTTGACGGGGGCTCGACCGGACTTGCCCAGCTGGGCGACTATTTCTCTGCCCGCCGTGTTACCACGACGATGAGGAGCTGATGCTCCCAGCACCCTACCCGATCCTGCGGTCCCCGGACAGGGGATACACCGGAGTGTGAGGATCTGCTTGGGCTTGCACGCGGCGGGGTTTACCGTGCCCCGATTGTCACCAACCGAGCGGTGCGCTCTTACCGCACCCTTTCACCCTTCCCTGTGCTCAGCTGCTCTTGCGATCAACTGGGCCATCGGGGGTTTGCTTTCTGTGGCACTTTCCCTCGTCTCCAGCCGTCAGGTCCGATCAAAGATCGGTCTGCTGTTGAGACGGGTGGGTGTTACCCACCGCCGTGTCCTGTCGTGCTCGGACTTTCCTCCCATGGATGAGATTCATACATGAGCAGCCGCCTTGCTGCATCTCGCTTGGAGTATACGGCTCAAATCCTGTGCAGGATCATCAAATATTTCGTATGATCGAAGTATGACTGACTCCGAATCGCCCAGCAATCCGGTCAAACCGACCAGCGCCATCGTGTGGG
This sequence comes from Phycisphaerales bacterium, assembly GCA_017640485.1. Lineage (GTDB taxonomy): Bacteria > Planctomycetota > Phycisphaerae > Phycisphaerales > UBA1924 > UBA1924. The sequence continues at coordinate 1,780 of JAEPQP010000184.1, forward strand.
CGATGCCGGAGCAGGTCGATTGCTTGAAGCCGATTTTCGAGTGGTCGGGTGTTCAGGTCATTGGAGCGGGGTGTCCGGTACCGGCACAATCAGGGACAATTGCGAGTGCTTTTGGCTGTGCGATGCATGATGATCTCAGGCATGTTCTGAGTACGGAGTCACCTGATCTCATCTTGCTTGCGTCAACGAGAGGATTCGCACAGCACGATGCGGAGCAAGATTTTGCCGCACTGGAGAATGCTCGGAGTAGAGAGATCACGGTTGCAACGCTTGAGCCACTCCCGTCGAGACCCGGTGTCTTGGGAAGCCCTGGTTGGGGGGATCCGACTGGTATGAAAAACAGTCCCGAACTCGCGGTCATGGTCCCCATGATCCGGCAATCTCGATTGATTGATGAACTAATGACCATGCTGGAAACCTTCGGCCCGATCAGATCAATGAGTATCTCGCTTTCTGCACCCAGCGTGTTTGGATCGCTCGGTGCTCGGGTCTTTGAAACGATGGATCTGATCAGAACCCTGGTCGGGGTCCCCCAGTTGATCGACGCGTCGTACCAATCCGCTCACAGGCTTGGCAGTTCGAGCGGAATCCATCCCCTTCCGGGACAATCGTTGCGTGATCTCGAAGGCATATTGACCTCCCATCTCAGGATGCCCGACGGCCGAGGCGTGGTGCTCCAGGTTACCGATCAGGTGGGGATTTCTGTATTCGAGATGAGTATCCTCGGATCAGATGGTCAGATATTGCTGCATGATCAGGGGTTCAAGCGATTCGATGAGCGTGGTTCGCTTATTGATTCGTTTGAACTGGCGACAGATCGAGAGCGTGATCCAACTGCGAGTCGAATGAGTGAGCAACTTATCCAACTCTGCTCGGGAGTTGGTCCCATTCGGGCGCCGATCGATCAGCCATCGGTGATCGCGATGGGGCATGCGGCGCTGTTGAGTGTTCGGACGGGACAGGGTGAGACACCCTCGACGATCCGTAAGCTTCTCATGGAGGTCTAAAAAAAATGCACCAAGCTCAATCGCTCGGTGCATTGGTTCGGAATGGTGTACTGAACTGATTACTCGGTTTCGTAGAACTTCCGGATGACGGGTTTGAGATCTTCCCATCTAGGTTCTGACTTCTCAATGCCGTAGTTCTCTTTGTAGTTCATTTTCAGACGCAG
>JAEPQP010000141.1 GCA_017640485.1 Phycisphaerales bacterium
AACCAGAGTTCAAAATTGAATATCCCTCATGGGGATCGGCAACGACCGATCCCCGTTTTTGTGCGCCATTTCGCCCTTGAACACGAACGATTCACCCTGCACACGAACAAACGCCGATACAATCCGAACCATGAGCACGCAGCGCCTCATCTCCTCATCCCCGACCTCCGAGATCGAAGACCAGACCAACTGGGCGCTGCGCCCACAGTCTCTGGATGAATACATCGGACAATCCGAACTCATCGAACGCATCCTGATCGCTGTGCAAGCTGTCCAAGCACGACAGAACGGGAAAGATGACTCCGAACCTCGCGAGCACCTCGAGCATGTCCTCCTCCACGGCCCTCCCGGCCTGGGAAAGACCACACTCGCGCATGTCATCGCATCCGAACTCGGCACCAACCTCCATGTCACCTCAGGACCAGCACTCGCGCGTGGAACCGATCTGGTCGCAGCGCTCACGCGACTCGGACCAGGAGATGTCCTGTTCATCGATGAGATCCATCGTCTCCCGATCGCCGTTGAGGAGTTCATCTACCCCGCGATGGAAGACTTCAAGATCGATGTGTGTCTCGACACCGGACTCAACGCTCGCACCGTCCAGATCAAATGCGCCCCGTTCACTCTCCTAGGCGCGACCACCCGCGCCGGATTGCTCTCATCCCCCATGCGATCACGGTTCGGACTGGCGCACCACCTCAAGTACTACAGCCAAGACGACCTCGTGCACATCGTCCGCCGATCATCCGGGCTGCTCCAGATGAGCACTCCAGACGACGATGCGCTCAGCACCATCGCGTCGCGATCCCGAGGCACGCCGCGGATCGCCAATCGGCTCCTCCGCCGCATCCGGGATTACGCGCAGGTCCGCCACGATGGCCAGATCAACACCCAGATCGTCGATGACGCGCTCAATCTCGAAGGCATCGACCAACTCGGTCTCGATGAACTCGATCGCTCCTACCTCAGCACCATCTACTCCGTCTTCAACGGCGGACCGGTCGGTCTCGAAGCAATCAGCGCCACGATGAACGAGGATTCAGGAACACTCGAGGATGTCGTCGAGCCCTACCTCCTCCAGATCGGTTTCCTCGCACGCACCAAACGCGGACGCCAGATCACCCCCCGCGGCTGCGAGCATCTCGGACTCAAACCGATCCATACCGAACCGATCCAGTCCATCATTTGAGTTGGATCTGTTGAATCGCGAAGCGATTACTTCTTGAACGCGCCGGCAAGTTCTTCCTCGACCTCTGGGGTGAGGTAGAGGATGCATCCGTCGTTCGGGGAGAGCGTCAGTTTCCCCTGCATCAAGGAAGCAGCGACCTCGACCGGGACAGTCATCATCGATGATCCACAGACATACTCGTGGCGTTTCCGATCCTCGATCTCGAGCGGCGCCATCGCTTCCTCGCCACGGGTCGCGTGGAGTTCTTCGTAGATCGCCATCGCATCCTTTGGAACCTCGGTCACAAGTCGTTCACGCTCAGCTTTGAGTTCAGCGAGCTTCTCAGCGATCTCGTCGGAGCGTTGCTGACGCTGCTCCTCGGCGACCTTGCGGACCTTCTCGCGTTCTGCGACATCCACATCGATCGCTTCAAGCTTCGTGTTGAGTTCTTCGATCTGTTCAAGGAACTCGATCGCTTCGGTCTCATGATTCGAGCGGACCTCTTTGAGGTTATTGACCTCTGAGAGCAGCGCCTTGTATTCCTTGTTCGTCGCGGCGTTGTTCATCTTCTCACGCAACTCATCGACATGCACACCGATCCGCTTGCTCTCACCCTCAGCATTCGATTCGCTGGCGCGGAGCTGGCGGAGTTGGGTTTCGATCGAGTCTTTCTGAGTGCCGAGAGCCGCGAGCTGCCTCGTCTGCTCTGCAAGGAATCGCTCAGCGCCCTCTAGACGCGATTGCAAACCCTGAATTTGCTGGTCAACACGAAAGACAGCGAGCAGCTTTGAGGTTACTGACATGCAACCCTCCCGAACCGTGGATGTGGTGGTCATGCTGAAAGTTTAGCCTATTGGAGGAACGAAGTCCGCGCCCGGCTGTGACAGATCCATGACGATCCGGATCGCCCAGTACGCGAACGGTGCGACCAAGAGCGGAGAATCGATCAGATCCAGCACCCCGCCAAATCCAGGAACACTGCTCCCGGCGTCCTTGACCCCCGCGTCCCGTTTAAACAGACTCGCCGTCAGATCACCCGCTTGTCCAATCGCTCCGAAGATCACCCCAAGCACAACCCCGTACCAAGGGCTGTAATCCTCGTATCCCGCCGCGCTCAGAGCCACAAAGCCAAGCCCCCCGACGACTCCTGAAGTGACCATCCCGCCAATCAGACCTTCCCAGGTCTTCTTCGGCGAGAGCCAGACGATCAGTTTGTGCTTCCCGATCGCTGTCCCGGTAAAGAACGCACCGATGTCACAGGACTTCACACACGCGAGCACCCAGAGCATCATCCAGACCGAGTGGTCTCGCCGGATCAGCAGCAGGAACCCGAGCATCATCCCCATATAGACATGGATCAGCAGGACCCCGGCACCAACAAAGATCGCTCCGTCGACCTGCTTTGAACGGATCGCATAGAGCAACCCAAAGACGAACGAACCCGCGACCGAGGACAGCGCGACCGCGAATCCTGTGGTGCCCGCCGAATCGGATGGCGCCAGCCCCACTACCAAGATCCCGAGCACCGCAACAGTTGCCGCGAGCCAAGTATGGATCATGACTGATTTGGCTCTCAGGATCCGAGCAACCTCGTGGGCTCCCACCACACCGATGAACATCAGAACCGTCGCGACAACCACCCCCGGCGGCATGGTGTCCTGAGGGAAAGACGCAGGCGCCTTCATCCCGTCAATTACTTCATCGAGCCAAGCGAACAGCAAGATCGCGACGATGAGCATTGGTCCGTATGTCAATCGATGCTTCAACACAGTTCCAAGGATAGCCGATTCAAGCGGATTCCGCCGTCTGATGCGTCAGGATTCAATGTTCCCGAAGCGACGCGATCTGCCCGCAAAGCGCTTGATCATGTCATACAACAGATCGCTCTCAAAGTCAGGCCATTGGACATCAGTCACCATGATCTCCGCGTAGCTGATCTGCCAGAGCAGATAGTTGCTGATCCGGAAATCACCCCCCGTGCGAATGAGCAGGTCAGGATCGGGCAAACCGCGTGTAGTGAGATGATCCGCGAAGAGATCCGTGTTGATCGCATCCGCTTCGAACTCACCGTCCTTCACCCGCTGCGCAAGCTTCCGCGCCGCATCAACGATCTCGTCGCGTCCGCCGTAGTTCACCGCGAGACACAAAGTGATCCCGCTGCATGAACTGGTCGCATCCACCAGCGCATCGAGCGCCTCAAGTACTCGGCCAGGCATCCCCTCGCGTTTCCCCAGCACACGAACTCGTACATTGTGCTCCCTGAGCGCTTCACGCTCGTGCTCGCAGTACGCGACGCACATCTCCATCAATCCCTCGATCTCTTCCACCGGCCGAGACCAGTTCTCCGTCGAGAAGGAATACAGCGTCAGGACCTCGACCCCCACCGCCGCGCACGCTTTGAGCATCGTCCGGACTGTCTTCGCACCCTGATGGTGTCCCTTGATCCGAGGCAGGCCGCGCTCCTGCGCCCATCGACCGTTGCCGTCCATGATCATCGCGATGTGCTTCGGAATCTTGATCGGATCAACCCCGGGAAGCAGACCCAGCGGATCCGAATCAGGATACCTCGACCTGATCCGGTCCAATGCGGCCTTGGATTCGGGCGCAAGCGTGTCAGCTCTGTGTTGTTCATGCTCGGCGGATGTGTTCATGAAAAATCCTGTGCAGTACCTGTGCTCAGTCTTGAGCAGATCGGATCATGAACCAACCGTCTCAAGGACCGATTCTCGCAGAATCGTCTGCTCCCGATCAGGACCGACAGAAACCGTCTTGACCGGAACACCGACGAACTGCTCAATCTTCTCTATGTACGCCCGTGCTTCAGCAGGAAGTTCTTCAAATGAGCGAGCAGCAGTAATATCTTGGGAAAACCCAGGCATCGTTTCATAGACCGGCTCCGCTTGATCAAGCAGATACCCGTCGGGCAAGAATCGGTCTGTGAGCTTTCCGTCGACCTTATACTGGGTCGCGATCTTCAACTCGTCTTCAGACGCAAGTACATCGAGGAGCGTGATGCAGAGTTCCGTCGCTCCAGAAACCATCGCGGAGTATTTGACCGCAACCAGATCAAGCCAACCGACACGACGCGGCCGACCGGTCGTTGTTCCGAACTCGCGCCCTCGCTCACGGATCCCATCACCAATGGAATCAAAGAGTTCGGTCGGCATCGGTCCACCACCAACACGCGTCGAGTACGCCTTGACCACGCCGATAATCTGAGAGATGCACTGAGGAGGTACTCCAGATCCCGCACCGATCCCCAGCGCCGAAGAGTTCGAACTGGTCACAAACGGGTAGGTACCATGGTCCACATCCAGCATCGTGGCGTTGGCGCCCTCGAACAGAATCGGCTGCCCCTCATTCCGCAGATCATCCAGCAGGTACGCCGTGTCCTTGACCATCGGAGCGAGTTGCTTCCCGCACTCGATCATCTCGCTGATGAGTTCCTCTGCATCGATCGGTTCGTACCCATCCCCGATCATCGCGCCGAGCACGGCATTCTTGAGCGTGCAGATCATCGTCAGCTTCGTCCGCAAGATCTCAGGACGCGTCAGATCCCCGATCCGGATCGCGGTCGAACGATGGATCTTGTCCGCGTACGCAGGACCGATCCCACGCTTGGTTGTCCCGATCGCGGAGACCACTCTCTTGGACGCATCACTCTCCTGGGTTTCCTTAGACGAGTTCAGCAGTTCTTCACGAGCCGCGTCTTCCGCTTTGTGGTACGGCATCACGACATGAGCCCGATCAGAAATGACCAATCGACTCGTGTCTACACCACGATCATTGAGTGTCTTGATTTCCTCAAGCAATCGGTGCGGATCGACCACGACGCCGTTGCCGATCACCGCTTCGCAAGTTGGAGACAGGATCCCAGAAGGAACCAGATGCAGCGAGTACCGCTCCCCCCCGACGACCACCGAATGACCCGCATTCGCACCCCCGTTGTAGCGAACCACCGCTCGATACTTGTTCGCGAGCAGGTCAACGAGCTTCCCCTTGCCCTCGTCACCCCATTGCAGACCCACTACTGCGGCCGTATGTCCAGTTATCCGGTCCATCCTCAGTCACCTCCGATTGGGGGTTGTTGATCGCTACGACAAAGGATATACGGACGACCCAAGCGATTCACCCGTACAACCGCGCAAGATGCGATTATGAACTCCATCATGGAGTCAACCCCCACTCCTGACTCGCCGATGAAAGTGCCGGAGGCTGGAAAGAACGATGTCAGACCAAAGTTTGAGAATGATGTGCCCGAACCTGACTTGCCGCAAGGTGTTGTCGGTTCCTGAAGCCGCCCGCGGCAAGACGGTCCGCTGCAAACAATGCGGCACCAATATCCGCGTCCCCAATAAAGCGACGGAAGAATCGCCATCCTCGAAGTCGTAACCGACCCGAACCGATCATCAACATATGCTCAAAAACTGCGTTACAGCGGGGGCTGTGAGTCGTCGTCATCATCGAGATCAAACTCGAAGTTGAAGTCCATCATGCTCGAATCATCACCCGCCGCTGTCGGTGCGTGATGGTGGACCGGCTTGGGAGTATGCGACGCCGCATAATCAGCCGCGGGCTCCGGACGCTCTGGGAGACCATCCTCATACAGCAGCTCAGGCTCAAACTCTTCCGGCACGCCGTTGATCTGAACGAGGAACACCAGAGATCCGATTGCGACCAGATCTCCCGCCTTGAGCTCGACTTCCTCGACGCGATCCTGGTTCACATAGGTCCCGTTGCTCGATCCCATATCCCGCAGCTTGAGCGTTTCACCCTCTTTGAGGATCTCGCAGTGGTGTCTTGAGATCTTCCCGGAGCGGATACGAATCTGGCAATCATCCAAACGACCCACCAGAGTCCGATCGTTCGTCAGCGGGACCGGCTGGGCTTTCCCCTGTTCTGTCACTCGGATCATGAAAGCTTGCACAGGCGCTATCCTTTCTCAAGACTCAAGAATCTCACACTTCCCGCGCCCTCAAGGATCGGACACGACATGACGGACAATACCGCCTTTCCGATCCTAAAGCAACGGTCCATCGGCACTTCCAAGGATCCCATCAAGAACTGGGGCCAACACTCTACCGATCGGTCTACGCCACCACAAGTCGGTTCCCTGTATGTCCACATCCCCTTCTGCTTCCATAAATGCCACTACTGCGACTTCTACTCGATCGTGGATCGTCAGGACCGTCAAGCAGCATTTGTGGACCGGATGATCGAAGAAATCCGCGCCCAGTCCGCAGCGACCGGTCACCCCGTTCTTGACACAGTCTTCATCGGGGGAGGCACCCCGACACTCCTCGTTCCACAACTCCTTGAGACAGTACTGAGCACGGT
>JAEPQP010000217.1 GCA_017640485.1 Phycisphaerales bacterium
AAGGCATGCAAGGAGTTCAGTGAACTGAATCTCGGATTGTGGGAAGGCGTGCTGCGATCTGATCTCGAAACCCGTTTCCCAAGCGTCTACTCACAATGGATCGATCAGCCGGGAACGGTCGCTCCACCTGACGGGGAATCACTCGAGACAGTTCAAGGTCGAGTACTTGAACAGCTCTTCAAGGGGCTTCTCAAACTCCGCTCAGATCACCCAATGGTTGGTCTTGTTCTGCGTCCATATGCATGGGCGGTCCTGAAATGCTGGATCGACCAGAGGCCATTGTCTGAGGTCTGGGAGTACCTCGAGATGACGAGTTCGATTGAGTCATTCTCCTTAGATCGCTCGATCGTCGAGCAGAATCGTACCCAGAAGTCCAAAATCGCCTAAACTTTGATGAAGAGTTCAAGAAGATCGATGGATGAAATCTTCTGGCCATGAATACGAAGGATGTCTTGATGAGCCAAGTTGCGACGCAGAATCAGACGATCAGCAAGCCCAAGAAGACTCGGAGAGGGGTTCCAGAAGGACTCTGGCTCCGTTGTCCTCAGTGCTCGACGATGATTTATCGCCGTCAGATGGAAGCGAACATGCATGTCTGCCCGGAATGCAGTCATCACTACCGCATCTCTGCTCGCCAGCGGATTGAGCAGCTGGCTGATGACGAGACCTTTGTTCCGATGTTTACCGATCTCCGTGCCGGGGATCCACTGAACTTCGTTGATCTGAAAAAGTATCCGGACCGGATCGCTGCCGAGCAGAAAAAGACGGGTGAGATGGAAGGCTGTCAAGCCGGGACATGCTTCATCAAGGGTCGTCCCGCGATGCTCGCGTGCATGGACCTGACATTTATGATGGGTTCTATGGGGTCCGTCGTCGGCGAGATGCTCACGCGAGCGATCGAACACGCGACCGAGCACAAACTGCCTCTGATCATTGTGTCCTGCTCGGGTGGAGCTCGAATGCAAGAAGCCGGATTGAGCTTGATGCAGATGGCTAAGTCATCCGCGGCGCTTGCTCGTCACGATGACGCTGGGGGGCTCTTTATCTCTGTGCTCACGGATCCAACGACCGGTGGCGTCACGGCTTCGTTTGCGATGCTGGGGGATTTCCACATTGCAGAACCCAACGCACTCATCGGGTTCGCTGGACCACGCGTCATTCGTCAAACGATTCGACAGGACCTTCCCGATGGATTCCAGCGATCCGAGTTCCTCCAAGAACGAGGCATGGTCGATCGCGTGGTGCATCGTCATGATCTCCGAAGCGAACTTGCACGGCTGATCGACTACGCCGGCATGTAATCAACGAGCCGGGATGTGACTCGATTGCACGCAGACCTCATCGCGTTGATTCATTGGTTGCACGCTCTGCCCCGCGCGCGTGCGGTGCTATGCGGTTGTATCAGTGCGGTCTTACTCATCTTCTCCTTCCCATTCTTTGAGTCCAACGGGATCTGGTTGCTGTCTATTTTCATACCAGCTCCACTCATGCTTTTAGCGTACAACCCAATACTCAAACCCAGTCGAGCTGCGATTTGGGGTGCCCTAGGGACGCTCCCGGCTTGGCTGTGGACGCACCATTGGATGTGGGGGGTGTCAGAGCTCGGGACGCCGTTCTTGATGCTGTACCTCATGGTGTATCCGGGGTTGTTTATCTGGATTGGGTCAAGAATCCACTCACGGTTTGGAAGCTCGTGGTTCATACTCCCGCTGGTCTGGGTTGGGATCGAGTTCCTCAGGGGCCATGC
>JAEPQP010000076.1 GCA_017640485.1 Phycisphaerales bacterium
AGTTCATGCCAACATATCAAGCGAAGATGGTTTGGGAGTGTTCACCGGTAGAGAACTCGATTTCTGATATCGATGTGTCCACGGTTGATGAGACTGAGATGGAACGCTTCATGGGCACGCAAGTTGCAACGATGAAGTCTACACAGATTCTTCGCAAGGTGGTCACTGACCCGCGTCTTCCTACTCTTGCTCCGAAGTGGAGCAATCAATATATGGATGGCGGGAATATCGATGTGGTTACAGCTCTTAAAGATATCGAAAAAATGGTGTCTGTTTCCTCTATCCCGAAGACTTACCTCATCCGTATGGGGGTTTCTGCTGGCGACAAGAACGATGCCGCTGGTCTGGCGACGATGGTCAAGGATGCATACAGAAACAACCTGAACACAGCGTACAACAGAGAAATTACTTCACGCAAGCAAGCGATTCGTGATTCGATTCAGGACGCGAATGACTCGATTACCGAACTGACTGCACGCAAAGCTCGCCTTGTCCGTGAGGGCAGAATCGATTCTATTGACTCAGCTCGATCAACTTCCTCTGAAAAACTCCGATTGATCAATGCTCAGTTAGTCAATATCCAGCAAACAGTCGAGGCACTGAGTGTTATTCGTGCAAACGATGAGGCGCAACTTCAACGTGATACAGGTATCGAGTACGACTCCTCGCTTCGCGCTGATATCGAAATCTCCCCGATGATGCTGACCTTCAAGCAAGAACTCAAGCGTCTTGAAACTGCGCTCGTCGGGCTCCAGGAGGACGGCGTCCGTCCTGGGCATCGGCAGTATAAGCAGGTGATTAACCAGATTAACGCCCATCAACGCAAGCTCGAGAATACACGCGAGGAACTCCTTCGTGAAGCGTTCGAGGCGCGCGTGCAGAACACGATCCAGACACTCCAGCAGCTTCGTGCTCAGGAACTCGATCTGACCACCCAAAAAGATGATCTTGAAGAGAAACTCACTGAACTGACTCGAACTTCAGAAGAGATTAACGACCTTGACCGCCAGATCGAAGCAAGCATCAGGCGGCTTGGTGAGCAACAGGAAGATCTGTCCGATCTCGACGCGGCTGCGGAGTTGACCAGTTCACGCCGTGTTTCGGTTCTTGAGGATGTTACCGTCCCCGATCTTCCTACCTTCCCGGTCCTGCTGATTTCACTGGCCGGCGGGATGATGGTGATCGTTGGGTTGACGACTGGGTGTATCGTGCTGTTTGAAGCCCTTGATCAGCGGATCAAGAGTGCTTCGGACATCCGGATGATCCCACGCACCCGTTCGCTGGGTGTGCTCATGGACGCGAGCGAGGATCCATCGAGCCCTGAGAAGGTCGCGACGGTCTTTGCGGACGCGCCGGGCTCTGTGTTTGCGGAGCATATCCGTCAGCTCAGAACTTCTGTGTCCTCCGCGCTCAATCGTGCGGGGCACCACTCGATGGTTGTCGTTGGCGCGATGCCCAAATCTGGCGCTACATCAGTGATTGTGAACCTTGCGTCGGCGAACGCTGCGTCGGGTGTGCGGACACTGGTGATCGATGCGAATATGCGTCGACCGGGTGTGCACAAGGTGCTCGGGCTCGCGGACGCTCCCGGGCTTGGAGATGTTCTCGCTGGAGAAGCGACATTCGAATCGTGTGTTGCGCAGGTTGAGAACGGCCCGAGTGTTCTTCCGGTCGGGACAACCAAGAACCGACTTGTTGAGCGATTGAGCAGTGCTGAGATGAAGGAACTGCTCCAGGGATGCCGGGAGAGTTATGATCTGGTGCTGATCGATGTGGCCCCTTCGATCGTTGCGGGTGACGCGGCGATCCTTGCAAATGTTGTTGATGCGACGATGCTTGTTGTTCGTGCGATGAGCGAGAAGCGTGGTCAGGTCGCGCGGATGTCGCGTGAGCTCGGCGAGGCTCGTGCAGAGTTCATCGGTGTGCTTGTCAACGGCGTGCGCAGTGCCGCGGGCGGATACATGCGGAAGAATATCCGCACCTCGTTCAACTACCGGGTTGCTGAAGATGCCCCAAGCAAGGATTCCAAGAAAGACGCGAAGGGCAACGCGGCGTAAATGCATTCTCGTCATGCCGGCACCTGGTCGGGAGATCAATCTTGGCAGCATCGTCTACAGACCAGAGTACCCACCCGGTTCGGGTGCTGATCACCGGAGGGGCTGGCTTCATCGGCTCGCATCTGGTCGATGCGCACCGCGCCAAGGGTGATGAGGTTGTGGTCATCGATGACTGCTCAACGGGGCAGGCTCAGAATCTGATGGCTCATCAGGATCAGATCACGCTTCATCGGTGTGATCTGAGTGAAGGACTGAGCACGCTCCGATCCTCGCAAGACACGCGGTTTGATCTGATCTACCACCTCGCTGCCGCGGTGGGGGTTGATCTTGTGCTCGAGGATCCCATCGGTTCGATCCGCACGAATGTGCTCCAGACTGATGCGTTGCTTGAGTTTGCGAGGGAGTTTGGCTCGCCTCCGACATTCATCGCGTCTTCATCGGAGGTTTATGGCCGTCCGGGTGCGAGTGTGTTCTCTGAGGAGGATGACTCGATCTTCGGACCGACCTCCGTGACTCGATGGTCGTACGCCCATGCGAAAGCGATCGATGAGCATCTCGCACTTGCGTATGCTCAGCAGCACCAACTCCCGGTTGTTGTCGGGCGTTTCTTTAACACAGTCGGTCCTCGGCAGATCGGGCGGTATGGGATGGTGCTGCCTCGCTTTGTGAGTGCGGCGCTTGAGAATCAGCCGATTCGTGTGTTCGGGGACGGGAAGCAGTCTCGCTGCTTCTGCGATGTTCGCGATGTGGTTACCGTGCTCCCGAAACTCCTCGCCAATCCCGACGCTTACGGACGCGTGATGAATATCGGTTCGGATCGAGCGATCAGCATCCTTGAGCTCGCGGAACTGGTCAAGACCGTTGTCGGATCTGACTCTGCGATCCAGCGGGTTGAGTATTCTGAGGCGTACCCTGCGGGGTTCGAGGATCTTCGGCACCGCAAGCCTGATCTTTCTAGACTCCGTTCGCTCGTAGAGTTTGAGTACTCGTATTCGCTCGAAGAGACCATCGCGGATCTCGCTGAGCAGATCAAGAACGGTGCACCACACCAGAGCGGGGTGTCGGGATGAACTCGATGTCAACTCTCATCGATCGGAGCACGCAGTGGTTGGGTTCATTGATCGCGGCTGTTGATCAAGCGGCGATGGACGCGTCGAGTGATGCGCTGCCGCAGCTGATCCGTGAGCGCTCGATCGAACTGCTCCAGGGGTACATCGGGGTCTTTGCGATCGCGTTCCTGGTAACGCTCACTGTGACGCCTTTGGTCCGTCGGATGGCGATCGCGCACGGGATCGTTGATCACCCGAACGAGGCGCGGAAGCAGCACAAGATGCCCATCGCGTATCTGGGTGGCATCGCGGTCTTTGCGGGGATCATGGCGGGGATCATTTACTCGTATTTCGCGGAGTCGATTCCTGGGCTGATCCAGTATCACGACATCGGCACTGAGAACATGACCGATGGCGTGTTCATCCCGCAGGTTCCGCCTTGGATTGCGCTGGGGATGACGATCATCGTGATTGTCGGATTGATCGATGACATCAGCGGGATCTCGGCGCGCGTGAAGCTTGGGGGTCAGTTGATGGCTGCCGCTGCTCTTGCGATCGGGGATGTAGGTGTCAATGTCGCGGAAGGGGTTTTATCCCCGACGCTTGGTCGTCTGCTCAATAATCCGCACCTGTCGTACACCATCCCGCTCCCGATGGAGGTTCCGGGTTTCGGGACTTCGATGGAGTTTGACTTCATCTACTGGGCCGGAACGATGGTCATCGCGGTCTTTGTGCTTGGTGCGACGAACGCATCGAACTTTATAGATGGGCTCGACGGGCTCCTGACCGGGGTCACTTCGATCGCGATGATCGGGTTCTTGTTCATCGCTGGCGCGATGGCGCTCAACGACACCGGCTCATTCGATGCACCGCGGATCATCATTGGTCTTGCGATCCTTGGTGCGTGCATGGGGTTCTTGCCACACAACTTTAATCCGGCGACGATCTTCCTCGGCGATACCGGATCCCTGCTGCTCGGGTATTGCTCGGCGCTGATGATCCTGTCGCTGGGTGACACTGGACAGACCAGTTTGGTATTCGCGGGATTGATCATCTATTCGATCCCCATCATCGACACGATGCTCGCGATTATTCGGCGGAAGCTCGCTGGAAAGAAGATGTCGGACCCGGATGCGGATCACCTGCACCACATGCTCAAGCGTTCGCTGGGGGTCAAGGGTGCGGTGTTCGCGCTCTACGGCATCGGGCTGGTGTTCTGCGTGCTGGGAGTGTTGCTGAGCAGGTTCCAGGCGCGGTTCATCTACGCGCTTGTGCTCCTTGTCGCATCGTACATCGGTGTGTACGCGATCAAGATTGCTCGTCAGTCACAGCACGAGGAGCAGATGGCGAAGGGTCAGAGGAAGCAACAAGAAAAATCCGCGAAAGCAGACAACGCCGCGTGAATCGGAACTGCTGAACGAATCAGCGTGTGCTGACAGTGCTCTGGACATTCTTCCCGAGATCGATTTTCGGGCGCGACTTGTTGTACTTCCCGATGACCCATCCGTTCGAAACCATCGCTTCGAGGACCTGGATGTAGTTGATCAGATCGTCCGTGGTGTTGCGCTTGAGGATCTCGCGTTCGAAGAACCGAATGATCTGCTCGAGATCGCTTGTTGTTTTGAGAACATCGATCATCGATTTCCAGTAGCCGCTGTACGGCAGGACGGTGCCTCCGCGTTTGAAGCACTTGACCTGCTCGATGCGCCCGTTGCTCATCCGGCCTTGGGTGATCTCGTTGGCGTTGGCGAGGTTGAGCTTCATCTCATTGAACTTCGCGAAGTTGTATTTGGTCTCTTTGCCTGAGAAGATCTCGACGATCTTCTTGGACGCGTTGACATCGAATGCGCCGAAGACCGCGCCGTCGATGTCCTGGTTTGAGAACCCGCCCTGCGCGAGCCAGCGCCAGGCTTGCTCGGGATTCAGTTTGAGACCCGCGTCCTTCGCGATCTGTTGGCAGTGCGCCTGCAGGTCTGTGAAGCACCCGTTGGCGGCGTACCAGTACTTCGCGAACTGGATGTGCTGGCTGATATTCCGACGGTTCTTCTCGTCGTAGAACTCTTTGACCCATGCTGGATCGAGATCGCCCCGCTCGATCTCGAGGATCGAGTACGCGGCGTGGCGCGAGGACTCGTGCGCCAGCGCCATCCCCGCGGCAAGGATCGGATCCGCAAAGCCCGCGGCTTCTCCGATGATCCACCAGTTCTCCCCGACCAGACGATCCGCGATGTGCGACCAGTTCTTGGTGGTCAGGATGTTGCCCCCGGTGGCGCTTTTCGCGTCCTTGAGGAGCTCGTTGATCTCGGATTGTTCTTCCACTGCTTTCTGGAAGAGTTGCTTCGGACTGAGTCCGGACTCTTTGTAGTAGTCACTCGGGCAGATCAAACCGACCGAAGCTCGGGATGGTCCGAGCGGGATGAACCAGATCCATCCGTAGCTGAGGGAGCGGACCTGGACGCGTGTGCCTCCGATCCCGATCTCGACGGCCCACTTTGCGTTGTCGTAGTAGTCCCAGAACGCGACATTCTTGAGACCATCGGTTGGTCTGGATTCGACCCCCACTGCTTTCCTGAGTGGTGCGGCGTTCCCGGAGCCATCCACATAGTGGTTGGCGGTGATGACCTCTCCTGAGTCGAGGGTGAATCCCGTGACGCGATCGCCGTCGGTCGTGATTTCTTTGACCATGGTTTCTTCGCGGACCTCGACTCCCCAGTGGCTTTCTGCGTGCCGAAGGAGGATCTCGTCGTAGCGGTCTCGCTCGACCTGGAACGCGGTGAACTTGCGTTGTCCCTCGTACTTCGCGGGGCGCTCTTCGTCGGTGAACTTGCTAGCGGGGAAGAAGTCGAAGTCCCAGACATCGTTGCTCGCGCCCCATGTGTACGACCCCCCGAGCTTGACGGGGAAGTCCGCGGCTTCGACCTTATCCCAGACTTCCATCTCGTCGAGCACCTGCGCGACGCCGGGGAGTTGGGACTCTCCGACATGCTCGCGTGGGAACTTTTCTTTCTCGAGCACGATGACCGAGAGATCGGGGTTGTATTTTTTGACCAGCGATGCGAGCGTGGATCCGGATGGGCCGCCGCCGATGATCGCGATGTCGTAGTGAGAGGACGAACTTGACATTGTGGACTCCACGTGCACGGATGCATTCTGAGACGATGACAGACTACACTATCTCTGTCGGTTTGTGAATAAAAATGCCCATACTAATTGGAACCAGAGTCCAATAAACAGAATCGAGCACACCCAATGAGCAGTCAGCGCACACCATTCGTCGGCGGGAACTGGAAGATGAACACCAACGCACAGGAGGGTGCTGATCTGATCGATGGGCTCGGGTCCTTGATGTCAGGGGTCGGGGATGCTGTTGAGGTCGCGGTCTATCCGCCGTTCCCCTACTTGGTGGGGATTGGCGGGCGGCTCAGCAACGGGATCATGCTTGGATCTCAGGATCTCTGGAAGGACGACAACGGGGCGTTTACTGGTGAAGTCTCGGCGGCGATGCTCAAGGACTGCGGCGTGCACACAGTCCTGACCGGTCACTCGGAGCGGAGGCATGTGATCGGTGAATCCGATGAACTTGTGAATCAGAAAACGATCAAGGGGCTCGCCGCGGGGATGACCGTCGTGCTGTGCATCGGCGAGAAGATCGAAGAACGCGAGGCGGGGCAGACCGACGCAGTCAATGAGCGGCAGATCCGTGCGGGACTCAGCGGCGTTTCCAAGGACCAACTCTCCAAGATGGTCCTCGCTTACGAACCGGTCTGGGCGATCGGGACTGGAAAGACAGCGACTCCCGACGATGCTCAGGACGCACATGCGAAGATCCGCGCGCTGATCGCGGGGATGTACGATCAGGCAGCCGCGGATTCGATCCGGATCCTGTATGGCGGATCCATGAAACCCGGGAACGCGGCTGAGTTGATGGCGATGGAGGACATCGACGGGGGACTGATCGGCGGAGCGAGTCTGAAAGCCGAGGACTTCTTCGCGATCATCCAAGCGGCTCAGAACTCCTGAATGGCGCTTCTGAGGGTCGATCGGACCCGATCTGTGGCCCAATTCTGATGCGGATCTGGTCTGATTCTGATCTGAATCTGGGGTGTGTTTGGGGGGGTCGAAAGTGTTTGAAGCGGTGTGGCTGCCTAGAGTTGCAGCCCTGCTAGATCAGACAGCACCCTCGCGGGGTGTTCTTATGGAGATAGACGCGCCGATGACTTCATTCCTTGCAATCCAGAGCGTGAACCCGGCTGTTCCTGTGCTTGCGCAGATCAATCCTGTGGTCATCAACCTGCTGGTTGGTGCGTTCTTGCTGATCTCGATCGTCATGGTGCTCATCGTGCTGATCCAGCGTCCTCAGGGCGGTGGACTCGGTGGCGCGTTCGGCGCCGGTGGCGGCGGAGGCGGTGGCGGTGCTGGACAGACCGCGTTCGGCACCAAGACCGGTGATGTCCTGACCGGCGGGACCATCGCGATCTTTGTCCTCTTCATCATCTTCGCGATCATCCTGAACTTTGTCACTCGACCTCAGGAAGCTCCGTCGGCGCAGCCTGTGCTGACGGCGCCAGCATCTGAAACCACTCCGGCGGATGACGATCTCACTGCTGAGGATGTTGAAGAAGCGGTCGAAGAAGCACTCGACGAGGCATCGGATCTAACCAATGAGATGATCAATGACGGCATTGAAGCGGCTGATGATCTGATCGATGATGCTCAGGACGCTGTCGAACCGATCACCAACCCAACCGCTGATCCGGTTGCTGATCCGGCTGAAGACGAGTAAACTGATCCAGACCGTCTACCCCCCACTTCATATTCGATCAAATCAGGAGCACACACTTGATCCGAAGCATGACAGGATTTGGCGACGCATCGGGTTCCCATGAGGGCTCCGTCTACAGCGTCGAAGTTCGCAGCGTCAACAACAAGTACCTGAAGACGACCGTGCGTGTTCCGGAGCGTCTCCAGTCGCTTGAACCCGAGCTTGAGCAGATGATCCGATCGAAGGTCTCGCGTGGTTCGGTGGTGATCACGGTGGGTGTCTCTGAGCAGAATGAGAAAGCCGCGTTCACGATCAATCAGGGCGCGCTGAGTTCGTACGCAACCCAGATCGCGGCCGTGAAGGGATGCGAGGTTGGCGATGTGCATGTTGAGCAGCTCGTGAACCTGCCGGGGGTGTTGCTCCCTCCGGGAGATGAGGAGAGCAGACTGCAGCACGCTCGCAGCGCGCTCAAGCCGCTGGTTGAGCTGGCGATGGAGCATCTGGTTTCGATGCGGACGCGCGAGGGATCCGCACTCAAGAGCGATCTCGCGTCGCATCTCGAGTTCATTGATGTGCGACTCAAGCAGATCACGGAGATCGCTCCGACGGTCGCGGTGGACTATGAGAAGCGCCTGAAGACTCGGATGGACTCGATGATGAGCGAGTTTGATGTGCAGGCGGATCAGGCGGAGATCATCCGCGAGGTCGCGGTGTACGCTGAAAAAACGGACATCGCGGAGGAAATCGCTCGTCTGGGGGAACACCTCGTCCACTTCAACGAACTCTTAGAGAACACGGATGATCGTCCGATGGGTCGGACGATGGACTTCCTCTCCCAGGAACTGTTGCGCGAGGCGAACACCATCGCGTCAAAGAGCCCGGACGCGACGATGAGCCGATTGATCGTGGAGATCAAGGGCGCGATCGACCGGATCAAGGAACAGGTCCAGAACGCGGAGTAGAGCGCGTTTGAATGAACCAGCCGCACAATCCAGCCCTGCAGTGCCCGCGGCTCAGCAGTCTGCACCGCAGCACGAACCGGTGGCGCGGGAGAGCTTCGCGCGTGAAGAGATCATGCAGGTGCTCGAACACTACCCGATCGGGAAAGTGCAGAGCATCCGTGAGATGATCGCGGGGTCATCCGAGGCACCCAAAGCGGTGATCGAGTGCGAGCGTGGGAAGCTGCTGCTCAAACGAAGAGCGCGTGGTCTTGAGCATGCATCACTGGTTGGGTTTGCTCATGAGGTCATCCTCGGGTGCTTGAATCAGGGTGTGTGCGTGCCTCCGTTGATCGGGACGGTCCGCGACAACAACTCGATGTGTCAGATCGGGGATCGGACCTATGAGTTGTTTGTGTTCATCGAAGGGACGATGTTCGATCAATCCACGCAGCACGCGGAGCAGGCCGGGATGCTGCTGGGTGAGTTGCACAGAGCGATGGACTCGGTCACCACCAGCTTTGAAGCGACGGTTGAATCCAGCGTGCTGAATCCAGAGCGAGCATCGGCTCATGCGCTGAGCGACGAAACTCAACGAGCCGTGAAACGGATCCTGGAGTACGGCTTGGATTCGCATCGCGCCAATGCTCGGCCTTCGGCGATTGTTCACGGCGATTGGCACCCCGGCAACATGATCTTCGATGGTCCTGAGGTGGTCGCGATCTGCGACTTTGACAACTGTCGGCTGGGATCGCGCGATCGGGAACTCGCTCAAGCGATGGTGTATTTGTCCATGCAGCGTCCTACCTCAGGTGCAACGACGGATGCACCCGATGCTCAGAACGACAAGCCGAGCATGGATCACCTGTTCGCAGTCTGGGATGGGTACCACGCGTGCACCCCCAAGCGGGCAAATGCTCGACTGATCGCTGGTTTGCTCCCGGCGGTGCTGCTCGATGAGGCGCTGGCATCGACTCCCAGTGAACGGGGGTCATCGCTGATCCAGGTCGCGGTCGGGAAGGCAATGTGGTTCGATGAGCACATGTCTGAGATCATTAACGCACTCGAGAGCCGATAGAAGACCTCCAGAACGCATCGGCGTTGTGTGATGCAACGCCCGATTGTGCTTGGTGGTATGATCTCATGATGATCGCGGCGCGAACCCCAATCCGATTTTTTCCAATGCGTATTGCGTTGGTTGGTCTGGTCGGACTGACCACATTCAGTTCATCGGTTGCGCACGCACAGATGCTCGGCGACGAACCGGTCGCGACGGATACCACCCGCGATATCCACGCTCGGCTTGAGCGGATGGTGATTCTGCTGGACGACCCATCTTGGAATGTGCGCCAGCAAGCGATGCGGATGATCGGTGATCCCAACGAGGGGTTCGAGCTCGATATGCTCGCACCGCTGCTCGAGCGCGGTGATCTCTCGAATGAAGCCCGTTTGCGGCTGATGCAAGCAACCCGACTCTTGTTTGCCAAGAGCACGAAAGCGGGGCTCGGTGTTGGCTTCGGAGCGGTGCGCGATGGAGGGGTCGAGATCGGGACTGTTGTTCGCGATGTCGATCAGTTCCCGGCCGCTGGGATGCTCAAGCCCGGGGATCTGATCATCGGTGCGGAGGGGAAGCCGCTGACGACATCGGAGGATCTTCGAGCAACGATCCTGAGTCATGAGCCGGGCGAAACACTCAATCTGTTGATCCAGCGCACCGTTGACGGCGATGAGAACACCCAGGTTATGGATATGGATCTGCCGTTGGGTTCGTATCGGCTGTTGACTGGTGCGGCGCCGATCAACGCACGCATCGCGGATCGGGCGATCCAGCTCCGCTGGGATCGTCAGGGGATCACGCTCCCGGGTCCTGAGCAGATCGGGACAGGGATCGATGTCGATGATTGGGTCGCGGCGGGGTATCCAGAGGAGCCGGGGGACTTTCGACCTTCGAACCTGCGGCGAGCGCCTCGCATGGTGAGCAGCGGGAGCGCTCGTGATGTCTTTGTGGGTGTCGGGACGGTCGCTCGTGGTCGGATCGAGCCTTGGACTAATCGGAGCAATGCGCAGATCGCGATGGATCAGGCGCGTCGGATCGAGCTCTCGCAGCAACTCAATGTCGCAAGGATGCAGGTGCAGCTCTTTACCAATGCGATCAAGATGCTTGATCAGCAGATCAAGGACGGGGATGCGGATCCAGCGACCAGAACCAAACTCAGCAGAGCGCAGCAGCAGCTCCGCGATGCGCAGGCTGAGCTCGATCAGCTGACGGATGAGTTTGAACGGATCCCATCAGCGCCGTAAACCGGTCCAGCTTTCTGAGTTTTAGACGCGCTCAACGACGAGTTTCACCTTCGCGGGTGAAGCGCCGTGCTCATCAAAGATCAGCAGCTCGTTCGCGGAGTCCTCTTTGATCCAGCAGGACGGGATCGCGAGCTGGAGTGTTGGCTCGATCGGCTTGCCGTCGGGAGTGGATGAGAAGAAGCGTCCGAGTGCGTGCCCGTTGATGTACGCTTGACCCTTGGTCAATCCGGTTGTGTCGAGCGAGATCGCGATGTCGGAATCCGGTGCATCGAATGTGGTCTTCCACCATGATGGGCTGCCGGTCGATGCGAGCTTGGATTTGCTGACGGAGTCAAAGTCGATCTCGCTGGGTGCTTCCCATTTCGCGAACGACCACTCGCATTTCTCCGAGATGACATTGGCGCCCTCGATGAAGGTGATCTCTTTCTGGAGCTGCGCGAGGATCTCATCGGCGAGTTCGTCAGCGAGCTCGTGGCTCGGCGAATCAAGGTGCAGAGCGAGCTCGAGCACATTGTTCCCGCGTTTCACGGCTTCATCATCGAGCTCGATGTTGGTGCCTCGCATCGCGCCGACGAGTCGGATCGGTTCATCGTTGAGGATCACGATCACGCGAGCGTTGATCGGTGGGATGCGGAAGTGGAGCGAGGACTTCTTGAGGTGCTTGAATGACCACTGGAGCCGGTTGTGGTGCGTGGTTTCTCCCTGACGCACGCCGAAGACGGGGGTGGTGTACTCGAGGACATCGATCGGATCACCCGTGACGATCTTAGGTTTCCCTGGTTTGAACGCGATGTCTTCGATGATGTGTCCGTAGAGACCTTTGTTTTCGTCCATGACCGATCCGCCGGAGATTCGTCCGGTGTTGTCGGCGAGCGCGACGAGATTCTTCGATTCCGCTTTGATGTTCAGCGCGATGGAGTCTTCCGCGGCTGGACCCGACCCGATGATCCCGACCGGTTCTCCATCAAGGAAGAACTGGATCCGGTCAGCGGATTGTGGAGCGACCGCTTTGAACTTACCGCTTGGTGCGCCCTTGAGGTCGATCTTGTACCAGCCGTAGCCGTAGGGTGTTCCGAGTTCGGAGAGGTCTGCTGGACCGGTGATCACGGCGTAGCGTGGGCTTGAGCCGTCGGTGTGCTCTTCGGTTTCGGCGTGCTCCCAGTTCCCGAGATTGACCTTCGGGAGTTTCTCTCCAGGATCGCGATCGAGTGCTTTGGTGTTGGAGGTCTTTGCTTTGCCGTCTGGAGTGACATGGGTGTGGGTCTTGCCGTTGTGCGATGGGATCGGGGTCCCGTCCTCGGTCAAACCATGGACACCCACAAACACATCGGACCCGAGCATGTAGGTCTCGTCGACCACATCCTCGGAGACGATCACCACGCAGACACCCTCGTGCATGATGGAAATCGGTTTGCGTCCCTTGGGGACTTCCACAACGAGCGGCGACGAGTTGATGGAGACTTCACCGATCGCGCCTCCTGGTCCGAACAAGACGATGGTGTCTTCTGTTGC
>JAEPQP010000112.1 GCA_017640485.1 Phycisphaerales bacterium
CAACTCGGGGGGACGCTGAGGGTTCGACTTGACGACGGGTACTTCGTGACGCTGGGGAGTTCGTGGATCATCATCGCCGGGGAGAATGTGCAGGGTCGGTTTGATGCGTATGACTTTCCCGAGACGATCCCGCTGCTGGCGTATCGCGTGATCCATGAGGACAGCTTTGATCGGTTGATCCTGACCTGCAAGGGGGATCTGACGGGTGACTTTGCGGTTGATTTCTTTGATGTCTCGTTATTCGTCGAATTGTTTGGTGCGGGCGATATGGACGCGGATTTCAACGGGGATGGGGTGATCGATTTCTTTGATATCAGCAGTTATCTTGAGAGCTACCAGTTGTTTTGCCCTTGATGTAGTGTGAGCTGCTGGCTGTGGAAGGTTGGATGCGGCTGGGTTTGTCTGAGATTTTTTCTGTGACGGCTTGAATTTTTATTTGTTGCAACACACAATACAGTATGTCCTCGGGATCATCGACAACCGGTTCGCGTTCTCGGCTCGCTGTCGAGCTGGGGAAGAAGAACGCCTTTGAGATGCGGGAGCAGGAGGCGTACCTGAACCTTGTCCGGACGGTGAGCGTGCTGAGCCGGGACTTTGCGGTGTTGTTCAAGAGCTTTGGTGTTTCAGAGACGCAGTACAACGCGCTTCGGATCATCGCTGGTGCGGGGAAGAAGGGGATCCGGATGGAGATGATCGGTGAACGGATGGTGGCTCGGGATCCGGATACGACCCGGCTCATTAATCGGCTTCTTGTCGCGGGGTATGTTCTGAAAGAGCGGCTTGAGGATGATCGGCGGTGTTCGGTGGTCTGTTTAACTGGGGAGGGGCGGGCACTGCTCAAGCGGATGCGGGGGAAGGTTGATCGGCTGCATGCGGAGCAGCTTGGTCATATGAAGGCGTCGGATCTCGATCAGCTGAATCGGCTGCTGGTGACGGCGAGGGAACGAGCTGAGGAATAATTTCATCATTCCGTTTTTATTTGGAATAATATGTGTTGCAACACATTTATTTCTTGAAGACCACTTCGGTCACGAAAGGAGCAGTGACATGACTAGTGACATGACCAAACCCACGACTGAAGGCATGACAAGGACAGATACACCCCGGTTCTGGGACGGCGCAACACGCGGGCGGACGCAGATTGGCTGGTTGGACGGACGGCATTCCTTCTCCTTCGGACGGCACATGGATCCCGATCGGATGGGGTTCCGGTCGCTTCGGGTGATCAATGACGATGTGATCAAGGCGGGGCGGGGGTTCGGGATGCATCCGCATGAAGAGATGGAGATCCTGACCTGGGTGCTCGATGGGAAGATCAAGCACGAGGACAGCACGGGGATGTCTGGTGAGATTACGCCTGGGGATTTGCAGTTGATGTCGGCGGGGACGGGGATCCGGCACAGCGAGTTCAACGGGCTTGAAGATGCGCCGACTCGGTTGCTCCAGATCTGGATCGAGCCGAGCAAGAGCGGGGTTGAGCCGGGGTATCAGCAGCGTTCATTTGATGCGGCTGGTCGGGCGGACCGCTGGCAGTTGCTTGCATCACCGGATGCTGGGGACGGGTCCTTGAAGATCCATGCGGATGCGAATGTGTTTGTTTCGGATCTTGGCGGCGAGGCGCGGATCGAAGCGCGGATCGAGGTGGATCGATTCGGGTATCTGCATGTTGCGCGCGGGAGTGTCCGGGTCGGCGATCAGACTCTTGTTGAGGGGGATGCGATTTCGTTTGAAGGGGATGGGGTTGAAGTCGTGGGGATCGAGGACAGTGAGTTGCTGTTCTTTGATCTCGCATGATGAACACACAGCACTGGAAACAGATTTTTACTGGATACAACCAAGGAGAACACAATGACTACGGAAACCCAAACCAATGTACGGATCGAATCACTGCTGGAGTACATCCGCGAGGGGCGGATCATGGACGCGATGAAGGAGTTCTATGCGGATGATGTGGTGATGGAGGAGCCGGCGTATGGGAAGACGGTTGGGCTTGCCGCGAATCTTGAACGCGAGCAGCAGTTTGTGGATTCGGTCGCGGAGTTCAAGAGCTTCGAGACGCCTCGCGTAATGATCGGTGAGCACTCGTCTTCGTATGAGAACTCGATGAGTTGGAAGGGCACTGATGGGAATGATGTGCACATCGAGCAGGTCGCTGTCCAGGACTGGCGGGATGGAAAGATTGTCCGCGAGCGGTTCTACTACGCGAACGGTTGATAGCTTTCTTTTCGCATCAGATTCACAAATAAGAAACGCCCCGGCTCGTGCCGGGGCGTTTTGCTTGAGTAACGGGTTTTGGTCAGCCCTTGAGTTCGTCGTAGACGGCGCTGATGGCTCGTTCACGGATGGATCCGAAGCCGAGGTCTTTCATGAAGTCCCATTCCATGTTGAGGATGTCTTCTTTGGGGGTGTCTTTTTTGATCTCGGCTTGGACATTGGTGATGATGCTGGTGATGTAGTTCATCTGGTTGGCGATGATGGTGCGGTCGCTTGGTTCGCCGTGTCCTGGGACGACAGTGGTGCTTTCGTCGCAGAGGTTGTAGGTGCTGTTGAGTGCGAGGAGCCAACCGAGTGCGGTGACTCCGGCGGGGGGATCGAAGTATGGGTGGAGGCCGTTGAAGACGAGGTCGCCGGTGTGGATGAGGTTGTCGTCTTTAAAGTGGACGACGAGGTCGTTGTCGGTGTGCCCTGCTCCAAAATGGTGGAGGGTGATGTTTGAGCCGTCGATGGTGAGATCGGTGGTCTGGGTGTCGATGGGATTCTTTGGGGTGATGTCTTCGTTGGTCCAGCTCTCTGCTTTGCTCGCGGCTTGTTTGGCGAGGTCTGCGAGTGCTTTGGAATCGCTGAATCCCTTGATACGTTCAGAGGCGGCGCTCCCAGTGGTTTTGAAGGTATCGAGTTGTGACTGGATTCTTGGTATGGCGTTCTTGTGCGCGTATGACGCGACGGCGGTCGGGATGATGATCGCGTTTCCTGCGGTGTGGTCGCCGTGATGGTGGGTGTTGATAAGGGTGATCTCGGGGGCGTCGGATTTGGAGACGGTCGCGGCGTCTGCTTTCATGGCGCCGGCGAAGTGTGGGTATTTGGTGTCGATCATGACGACGGCGTTGTCGGTGATGTGGATGAGTGCGTTGCCACCGGTGTTGAGGTCGACGAAGGCGTAGTGGTTTGGTTTGAGCTGGTACCACTTGAGGAGGGTGTCTTGGTTTGCAGTAGAGCCGAAGATCAAAGCGAGGGCGGGGCTGGCGAACGCGGCGGATCCTGAGGCGACGGCGAGGACTCTGAGGGCGTCGCGGCGGGACATGATGGTTGGCTGGTGGTTGGTGTTCATCTCGGTTGCTCCTGTTTACAGGGGTGTATGGGACTAGGATAGCATGTCTGAGGGCATGGTCTCTCGAGCTGTTTTGAAGAACTCTGGTCGCGGCGCGATCATTTCAGGAACTGATCTCTATGAAAGCAAACGAAATCCGTCCGGGCGTGGCTCTGAACATCGATGGGAAGCTGTATGTCGTCGCGAAGATCGGGCATGTGAAGCCTGGGAAGGGTCCGGCGTATATTCAGGCGAAGATGCGGGCCGTGGATGGATCGGGGATGAAAGAGCAGCGGTTCAGCGGATCGGATGTGGTCGATGGGACCACGCTGGATCGTCGCGAGATGGAGTTCCTCTACGGCGACGGCGAGGGCGGCGGGACCTTCATGGACATGCAAGACTACGACCAGGTCGAGCTGGGGAAGGATCTGCTCGATGATGCGCTGCTGTACATGGCGGCGAACTCGACCTGCACGGTGATGTTCCACGAGTCGACCCCGGTTGCGGTCGAGCTCCCATCGTCGGTTACGGTGACGATCACGGACACCGCGCCAGGGATCAAGGGCGCGACGGCGACGAATCAGCTCAAGGAAGCGGAGTGTGATACAGGACTCAAGACGCGCGTGCCTCCGTTCATCGCGATCGGCGAGAAGGTGCGTGTCTCGACCGAGGACGGGTCGTACATGGCTCGCGTGAAAGAAGATTAAGATGAGCGGAGCAGATCCCAATCTGGTTCTGATTGGGTTGCGGGCTTCGGGGAAGTCAACGCTTGGCGCTCGGGCGGCGGAACTGCTCGGGCGTTCTTTTGTTGATTTGGATGAACGCTCGGCGGCGGTGCTTGGCGCTCCGGGCGCGGGCGAAGCGATCGCGGAACATGGGATGGAGGCGTTTCGCGGCGCGGAGCGTGAGGCGCTCGCTGAGGTGCTGAAGACTCCGGGTCAGGTGGTTTCGCTTGGTGGGGGGACCCCCACTGCTGCGGGGTGCGTTGAGCTGCTTTCTGGGGACGGGCAGCGGGTGTTGTATCTCAAAGCGCAGCCCGATACTTTGCGTGAACGGCTGGCTTCGTCTGACAACTCGGATCGTCCTTCACTGACGGGGCGGGGTGTGATCGACGAAGTCGCGGGGGTGTACGAGGAGCGGGATCCGTTGTATATGGAGATCGCGGAGTCGGTGATCCATACCGATGGGGTTGGGGAAGATGCGGTCGTCGCGATGATTGTGGCGCTGGCGAAGGCCGGGGTGTAATCTAAACTAGGTTACATCAGCGGCTCGGACGGCGGCGCAGACGGCTTCGATCATCGTGTGGTCTTTGAGTCCGGGTTTGAGTTCGACGCCGCTGGAGATGTCGACGGCGTAGGGGCGGATGGTCTGGATCGCTTCGGTGATGTTGTCGGCGTGGAGACCCCCGGCGAGGATGATCTTCTTAGGGTAGTCTTTGACCAGCGGTGCGAGCGCGGACCAGTCGAAGGATTGTCCTTGTCCGCCGTCGGAGCCGTCGATGAGGATGGCGTCGATTTCCATGACCTTTGCCCATCGGTCGAGTTGAGATTGGATGGTCACCGCTTCGTATTTGAATGCTTTGATGACTCCCGGGCCGCACTGTTTGACGAGGTCGACGGGTTCTTTGCCGTGGAGTTGGAAGGTGTGCGCTGGGCAGGCGTGCTCGGTTTCGCAGAACTGGTCGATGTCGTCGACTTGCACGACCCCGATCGCGGAGACCATTGGCGGGAGCTCGAACATGATCGCGGCGGCGTCTGACGGGTCGATGTAGCGTGGAGTGTCTTTGACCAAGATGAAACCGATCGCGTCGGCGCCGGCTTTGACGGCGGCTTGCGCGTCGTCGTGGTTGGTGATGCCGCAGATTTTGATTCGGGTACGGGATGGCATGG
The DNA here is from genome assembly GCA_017640485.1 of Phycisphaerales bacterium. Classification (GTDB taxonomy): domain Bacteria; phylum Planctomycetota; class Phycisphaerae; order Phycisphaerales; family UBA1924; genus UBA1924. The sequence continues at coordinate 5,197 of JAEPQP010000112.1, forward strand.
TGCTAGTCCTTCAGGGCGTCGAGTTCGCTGAGTGCGAGGTTTTTGATATCGTCGTCGGATGATTGCTCGATGAGGGTGGTGAGGATCGAGCGGGCTTCGGTGGTGTTGTTGAGGTCTTGGGCATTGATGCGGGCGCGGAGGATGCAGATGACATCGCGTTCTTTATCGTTTGGGTAGGCTTTGATGAGGGCTTGGTAGGCGTCGAGTGCATCTTGGCGTTGTCCAGACGCGTAGAGGTGGTTGGCGATCTGGTACTGCGCATCGCGGTGCATGGTCGTCGGGGCGTCCTCGTCGCTGCTGAAGTACTGGATCATTGCGAGGTAGCGGGCGGCGGCGTCTTCGACATTGCCCTCGCTGAGGCGTTCTGAGATCTGGGCTCGTCGGTGCGCGAGTTCGGCGGATTTGGGGTCTTCTTTCTCCGGCTTCTTGGAGGCTTTGACGGGGAGGGGTGTAGATGAACGGGTCGCGGCTTGGAAAGCGCGTTTGCGATTCTTTTGTTTGAGGATCGAGAAGAGGTCGTAGGGTTCGCGCTCGAGGATGTGGGTTGCGAGGAGGAAGAGGGCGACGGCGATGCCGAAGGCGTATCCCCCGAGGTGTGCGGCGTTGGCGGTGCCGTTGTCGACTTGGAAGGTTTGGGAGAAGAGGTCGATGACGATCCAGAGTCCGATGAGCCACCACGCGGGGGCCATCATGATCTGGATGAGGATCAGGAACCAGAGGATGCGGATCCGGGAGTTGGGGAAGAGGACGAGGAACGCTCCGGTCACGGCGGCGATCGCTCCGGAGGCGCCGATCGCGGGGTATGGGGAGGCGGCGGTGTGGACGAGTCCGGACCCGATCGCGCCTGCGAGGTAGAAGATGGTGAATCCGAGGCGTCCGAATCGGTCTTCGACTGGGGGGCCGAAGACGAAGAGGGCGAGCATGTTCCCGGCGATGTGCATGAATGAGCCGTGGAGGAACGCGGAGGTGATCGGGGACCAGGGGGTGAGGTCGTGTCTCCAGACATGTCCGAAGTCGAGGAGTTGATTGTGGAGATGGGGGTCCTGGGATTGGAGGATGAGTTGGAGGACGAAGACGGCGAGGTTGATCCCGATCAGGATCGGGACAATTCGGGGCTTTCGCGTGAGCGGGCGGTTTGTTCCCAAAGGGATGAGCATCGTGGATCGTACCCATCTCGGGAGGCAGCGTGCATGGGAGATCGTGGGTTTGGGGGCTTCTTGGGAGAAGAGTCTGGCCTATAGTTGGGTTCTCGATTTATGCGCCCCTTCTCGCGACTGATGGGGATGCAGAACGAGGTTCTTGAGCGATTGAACTTGAAAGGATGCTGACATGAGCACCGCGCAGAGCACATACTCCAAAGGTCTTGAGGGCGTTATTGCTGCCCAGACTGAGATGTCGTTTATCAACGGGACCGAGGGGATCCTTGAGTATGTAGGGATCGCGATCGGTGATCTGGCGTCCAAGAGCTCGTTCGAAGAAACCGTGTTCCTGCTCTGGAACAAGCGTCTCCCGACTGCTGAAGAGCTTGGAGCGTTCACGACCGACCTTCGCGCCAACTACGGGTTGTGTAACGCACTCAAGGCACGGATCCAGGCGTGTCCAAAGGACGCGGAGCCGATGCATGTGATCCGCACGATGATCAGCTCAATGGCGATGGATGATGCTTCTCCGAATGAGAACTCGGTCGAGGCGGCTCGCGAGAAATCTTTGCAGATTCTGGCGACCACCCCTGCGATCGTTGCGGCGTTTGATCGTCACCGCCGAGGGCTGGAGATTGTTGACCCGGATCCGTCACTGAACTTTGCGGCCAACTTCCTGTACATGCTCAACGGCGAGAAGCCGACTGAGGCGATGATCAGGGCGTTTGACATCTGCATGATCACCCACGCGGATCACGGATTGAACAACTCGACCTTTACGGCTCGCGTTGTGATCTCGACCCTTTCAGACATGTACTCCTCGATGAGCGCGGCGGTCGGATCGCTGCGTGGCCCGCTGCACGGCGGTGCGAACGAGGGCGTGATGAAGATGCTGAACCAGATCCCGGATGTGGACTCGGTTGAGAGCCATGTGATGGGGATGATCGAGAAGAAAGAACGGATCATGGGGTTCGGGCACCGGGTCTACAAGTCGAAGGATCCTCGCGCCAGCGAGTTGATGACCCTCGCGAAGCAGCTCGCTGAGGACACGGGGAACATGGATCTCTACGAGAAGTCGCACGCGATCGAGCTCATCATGGAGCGTGAGTACGCGTCGAAGGGGATCTACCCGAATGTGGACTTCTACTCCGCGACGACTTACCACTGCATCGGTCTGAAGCTTGATCTGTTTACCCCGATGTTCGTGCTTGCACGCATCGCGGGTTGGGCGGGGCATGTGATCGAGCAGTTGGGCGACAACCGCTTGTTCCGTCCGACGACAGATTATGTTGGCCCGCACGATTCGCCGTATGTTCCGATCGAGCAGCGGTGAATGGAGCGATGAGCGGGGCTGGTCGGCACACGACGGTTGGTGTGTTTTGCGACGGGGCGCCGTGGTCTGATTTTTTGTTTGAGCAGTGTGATGATGCGGGTGGGTACCACAAGCATCTGCGGCTTCGTCCATTGGATCGTGGTGCGGATGTGCTGTTGTTGTTCGGGAATCTTCCTGAGGAGATGGGTGGGTACAAGGCGCGGGGGCTCAAGCGGAAGATGCTCAAGTCGCAGGGGCGATTGGATGCGGAGGCGCTGGAGCGGACGGTTGCGGGGTTTGGGCGGTCGAGGGATGACCTCATTATGCTGGTGTATGAGCCGAGCGATGCGTACAGCGATGCCTGGTTTGAGACTGCGAATCGCATGTTCGGAACGGTGATGGCGCCGGATGATCGGGCGGGGACGAAGATTGTGCTTCCCACGATGTGGACGGATCCGGACAGCGTTCGTGTGTTTGAAGCGATGGAACCGAATCATGATCGTCCGATGGATCTGGCGTGCATCACCAGCGGGAAGAACCTATGGGCGGGGCACGCTGAGCGGTTGGGTTTCTTGAAACTGCTCGGGGAATCGGGGGTGTCGATGGATCTGTTCGGGCGGGGGCTGAGCAGGGATCTGGGGACGCATCATCGACTCGGGGGCGGGGTCCGGGTGAAGTCGTCGATCTTGAGAGCGTCGAAGATGACGCTCGCGATCGAGAATACGGCGGACAACGATCGGTATGTCACCGAGAAGCTCTGGGATCCGTTGTTGAACTGGTCGCTCCCGTTGTATTACGGGTCGGGGGCGTGCGATTCGATGATTCCGAGCGACGCGTTTATCCGGATTCCGGATCTTGGGGAGGCCGGGGTCGCGTGCGTGCGCGAGTCGCTGGCGACGGAGGGGTTGTGGGAGTCGAGACTGGACGCGATCGGCGAAGCTCGGCGGCGGATTCTGGGCGAGCATAGACTCGTTGAGTTGCTGGCCAGAGTTGTGCCGGCGTGATGCAGTTGTCTTGATGGGGTCCGGTTGATGTCACTGAAGAAACTCGAACGCTCGTACAAGAAGTGCATTTGGCATTTCAAGAAGTTTGGGTTTGTTGGTGGGATGGCGGCGCTCAAGGGGTCGATTCGCGGGACGCAGAATCGGTTTGCCGTCACTCCCGATGGGATCGCGCATCCGGTGACGCTGCGGCTGCCTTCATCGGACGGCGAGGTGTACAAGC
>JAEPQP010000115.1 GCA_017640485.1 Phycisphaerales bacterium
ACCACCACCGTCTCCGCCTGCAACCCATCACGGGGAGAAACATCCGTAATCCGAACCACCCCGCTCATTCGCCTTCCCCAGCCGGTGCATTTGCAGGTTCAACAGCATCTTCAAGCCCCGCCTTCTCCTCCTCATCATCCCCCGAAATCTTCAAGAACGGGATCGTCGAATCAATATTGTTGATCGTCTTCCGAAGCGAAGCCAGATGAGCACTCACGGCCAGCAAATCCTTATTCACCGCAACCATCCGCTCGTCCATCGACCCCATACTCCCATCCATCGCCTCAAGCTTCGCATCAATGCTCGCGAGCCGCTCACGGATCTTCGACATGTTCTCATCAATCGGACCAAGTGTCGAATCTAGCTGCGCTTCCAACTTCTCAAGCAACTCGTTCGCCCGCTCCACCTTCGCAAAGCTCTCATCAATCTGAGTCAGTTTCTCATTCGACAACGCAATCTGATCATGAATGTCCTGCACAATACAGCCAGATAGAAACGTTGCTGTCCATAGTAAGAAGAAGTACGTAGTAAGTTGCTTCATTGAGATCTCCAAAAAACTCAGAATCTGATTAGCTATTCATCCGATTGAAATCTGGAACCCCCTCATTCGCTTTCATTCGGTCATTGCATTCCATGCAGATGAGTTGCTCTTCTCCGTATACCGACCGCTTTACCCCGCGTTTCCCAACCCGTGATTGACACTGTTGGCAGCGGGGGCCCGCAGATTGCTTGTAGATAACGAGAATCACAACAACAATGAGAGTGAAATACGCAAGGTATCGAAGAACGGTAAACATCGCGTCATGCTAGGTGGTTCATACCTGCAAAACCCCCGTCTTCAAATCCCGTGAATAATCCCACCCCTGATTCGCCGCATCCAGCGAAGCAATCAACTCCTCCCTCGTCCGGTGCGGCTCAATAATCCGATCCACCCATCCCCGCGCCGCCCCGTGCCGGATGTCCTGCTGCTCCGTGTACGAAGCCCCGACCGCATCGAGGATCGATTTGCGGACCTCCTCGTCGATCTCCTCACCCTTGCGAGCCCGCGACCGCTCCTCGATCATCGCGAGCGTCCCCGTCGCCGACCCCGCACCCATCACCGCACACTTGCTTCCAGGCCAAGCCATCGCGACAAACTGATCAAACGCCCGCCCGCACATCGCGTAGTTCCCCGCACCAAACGACCCCCCAAGAATCACCACGATCTTCGGCACCACACAGTTGCTCATCGCGTTCACCATCTTCGCGCCGCTGCGGATAATCCCGCCCTGCTCCGAGTCACGCCCAACCATGAACCCGGTCGTGTCGTGCAAGAAAATCAACGGAATCTTCCGCTGATTGCAATCCATAATAAACCGCGCCGACTTATCCGCGCTGTCATCATAAATCACCTTCGGCATATTCACCGACTTGCTCGGACCCGCTTTCCCGCCAGCCATCTGCCGCTCGGTCATCTTCGCTTGATTCGCAACAATCCCGCACGCATGCCCCCCGATCTTCGCGTACCCGCACACCAGCGACTGCCCATACTCAGGTTTGTACTCATCGAAGTCCGGAGCGAGCACAGTCTCCCCATCAACCGTCCGTGATCCAGTATCCACGATGCACTCGATCAACTCCTTCACATCGTACTGCTGACCAGGCGCATCGGTGAAGATGCTGTACACATCCTCCACATCGCGATGCGGATGCAACCGCTTCCGCTCGCTCGCATCGACAGCCAGCTTCCGATCCGGATACTTCGCAACCAGCGAACGAAGACGCTCGATACACGCTTCATCCGTCGGCTCACGGAAATCAATCGTCCCCGAGATCTGCGCATGCATCTCCGCGCCGCCCAGTTCCTCATCCGACACATCCTGCCCGATCGCCGCCTTCACCAGCGCCTGACCCGCAAGATACAACCCCGACCCCTCGGTCATCAGCAGCGTGTCGCACAGCACCGGAAGATACCCACCCCCCGCAACACAGAACCCCATGATCGCCGCGATCTGCGGGATCCCCTCAGCACTCATCACCGCGTTGTTCCGGAAGATCCGCCCAAAGTCATCCGTATCCGGGAACACATCCTCTTGCATCGGGAGGAACACCCCCGCCGAGTCCACCAGATACACCAGCGGCAGCCGCGCCATCTGCGCCATCGTCTGCGCCCGGATGATTTTCTTGCAAGTCATCGGGAAGAACGCGCCCGCCTTCACCGTCGCATCGTTCGCGATGATCATGTGCTTCACCCCGTGCACCGACCCGATCCCCGTCACCACCCCAGCCCCCGGAGCCCCCCCGGCCTCCTTGTACATCTCATACGCCGCCCACAGCCCAAACTCCTGGAATCCCGACCCAGAACCGTCGTCCTGATCCACCAGCAGTTTCACCCGCTCCCGCGCCGTCAGCCGCCCCTTTGCGTGCTGCCGCTCGATCGCCTTCGCCCCCCCTCCGAGCTCGATGTTCGCCTCCGTCTGGAGGAACTCTGCGGTGCGTTCACGAAGTGATGGTGGTGTGCTCGACATGGTCGTACACAATAGGAGCAGCCCGCCCGATCTTCCCATCAAACCAGGATCATCCCTTCATCATCAATAGCCACCGATCGCTTGCACGACTTGCCCAACTCGATTACCGTGTCCCCATGAACACCACCATCATCCGGACCGCCGTCGCTTTCGTCTTCTCCATCCTCGCAGCCCAATCAATCGCCGCGCTGCAACCCGACCCCGATTCAACCAACGACACCAATCCCACCCCAGACTTCATCGTCCACCCAGACGAATCCTCCATCACCTACCACACCGTCACCATCAACGGCACACCAATCCACTACCAGGCCACCGCAGGCACCATCACCCTCGCCAACCTCCGCGACGACCACAAACCCACCGCCAAGATGTTCTACATCGCATACCACAAGCTCGACCAGCCCTACGACGAGTCACAACAAGACACCCACCCAACCTTCCCCGATCCAACCACCCGCCCGATCACCTTCTCCTTCAACGGAGGACCAGGATCCAGCTCCGTCTGGCTCCACCTCGGAACCTTCGGCCCGCAACGCGTCAACCCCATCGACGACTTCGGCAACCCCGGACCACCACCCTACAAACTCGTCGACAACGAATACTCCCTCCTCGACCAGTCCGACTTCGTCTTCATCGACCCCGTCACCACCGGATACTCCCGCGCCGAGAAAGACAACAGCGAAAAGGACTTCCACGGCGTCAACCAAGACATCCGCTCAGTCGCCGAGTTCATCCGCATCTACCTCGGAAAGAACAAACGCTGGTCGAGCCCCAAATACATCGCCGGAGAGTCCTACGGCACAACCCGCGCCGCCGGTCTCGCAGACGAACTCCAATCCACTCACGGCATCTCCCTCAACGGCGTCATCCTCGTCAGCGCCATCATGAACTTCCAAACAGCACGCTTCGACATCGGGAACGACCTCCCATACCCCCTCTTCCTCCCGACCTACGCCGCGACCGCCCGCTTCCACAACACCCTCTCAAACAAATACCAGAACATGGACATCGAGAAGTTCCTCCGCGAAGTCGAAGAGTTCGCCATGACCGACTACACCCTCGCCCTCGCCCAAGGCGATCAACTCAGCGATAAAGACCGCAACAACATCGCCAAGAAACTCGCCGATTACACCGGACTCTCCGAAGACTATCTCCTCCGCACCAACCTCCGCATCACCATGCCCAGGTTCCCCAAAGAACTCCTCCGCGATCGCGGAGAAACAGTGGGGCGCCTCGATTCCAGATTCAAATCCTTCGACCGCGACGACGCCGGGGAACGCTACGAGTACGACCCCTCCTATGTCGCGATCCAATCCATCTACACCGAGAGCATGAACACCTACCTCCGAGAAGACCTCGACTACCAATCCGACCTCCGCTACGAGATCCTCACCAATGTCTGGCCTTGGTCCTTCTCAGGAGTCGCCGACAACCAGTACCTCAACATCGCCGAGCGCCTCCGCAAAACCATGCACAAACTCCCCCACATGAAAGTCTTCGTCGCCAACGGCTACTACGACCTCGCCACCCCATACTTCGCCACCCAGTACACCATCGACCACATGTTCCTCCGCCCGCAGCTCAGAGACAACATCGAGATGCACTACTACGAAGCCGGACACATGATGTACGCCGAGTACTCCATGCTCCAAAAACTCAAAGCCGACCTCGACCAGTACTACGAGTCTCGCACCCAAGATTGATCTACACCTGACCTAGCAGGAACACCCAATCCCATGCTCCCCCCGATCCCCCCATTCGAAGCCTACCACCCGCTCGTCGTCCACTTCCCCATCGCCATGCTCCTCTCCGCATGGCTCCCCCTCATCCTCGGCTTCTTCCTCAAGGGACACAAAGAACACCAAGACAGCACCAAGTACTGGTGGATCGCCACCCTCCTCTGGGTTGGGATTGGTGTCACCGGAGTCATGGCCTCCGTCTCCACCGGAGACGCCGCCGAAGAAATCGCCATCGTTACCACCGACGCCGCCAAATCAGTCCTCGAAGAACACGAACGCACAGCGATCTACACACGCATCCTCTCGATCATCACTTTCCTCGCACTCCTGTCCGCTTTCATCCTCAGGTACACCATCAACGCCAAGAAACCAGTGGTCATCATCGCGATCGCAATCACTGCACTCTTCTACGCCGCCACCACCATCTTCCTCATCAACACCGCCCACCAAGGCGGCCTCCTCGTCCACCAGCACGGCATTCACGCACCGATTCCAGATTAACCACCCCAGCGCTCGGATCTCGCCTCGACTACCGTCATTGCGCCTCCCCTAGCGACCCATTACAAGGCACTCACAGCCCATAGAGCAGGGCAAAATCTTGCAAACTCCACTTTCCTCAGCCGTGTTGAGCTACTGCTGGGGTCATTCAGCGTGGTTTTGGGTAAAAGACCAAATACCAGCCGCAATGCTTGCACTCAATCATTGTAACTGTTACATTGGCTCGGTCAGGTGCTCAAACTGGTGCCTTTAGACAACCTCGCTCACACGCAGATTCACAGAGAATCAATCCACAGGAACATCGTTCATGATCCGCACCACGCTCACTTTGATCGCCATCCTCTTCCTGTCAACAACTGCATTCGCTCAAGCCGGTCCGCCGAGCTACTCCGGAGAGGTCAGCTTCGACGGCTCAACAGTCACCGTCAATGTCACCGCAACACCCACCGCCACCGCAATACTCATCTACCCCAACCCGCCGGGTGGGGGGTACTTCATGACCAACGACGGCAACGGAAACTACTCCGCCTCGTTCAACGGGCTCTCCGAGGGATCCCAGTTCACCTTCCACCTCGTCATCCAGATCCCCGCGCAATACGAGTTCCCGCCACACGCATTCTCACTTACGCAAGGGAGCACGCCATTCAACTCGGGTGGTGGCAACGACGACGACAAGGATGATGACAACAACAACGACGACGACATCGATCCAGGAGAGTTCGGGCAAGGCGGCTTACCTCACCCACGAGCATTCAGACACGATGTCGCCCAGAGCAACGGCGAGTGGGCCATCCTGATGGAAACCGGATCACCAGCATCGCCGCTTCCAGGTGTCACAGGGATCGAAGTGCGCTACCGCATCAACGATGGAGAAATGCAATCTGCACTGATGTCAGATCTCGGAAGCTTCATCTGGGGACGCACAATCCCTGGGCTCACAGAGGGCGATGCGCTCTCATACTCATTCGTCAAAACCGTCGGCATTGAACCGGTTGATACAGCATGGTTCGAGCGGACCGTCGGCGAGGTCGCGCCCCCGCTCCCAGACTTTCCCATCGAAACCATCGCAGCCCTCCGTTTCCGAGATCGTCACGAGAACGAGTGGCGATTCGATCACTACCCCGCCGGGTACGACATCGGGAGAACATTTGATCTGAAGATCACAGACCACGGAAACAGCCTCGACTTTGAACTCACCACCGCACCCGAGGTTCCGGTCAACGCCGTCGATATCAAGTGGTACAACCAAGCGGGCGATGTTGGGTTCTGCGATCGAAACATCTCCGCAATCAGCGTACGAATGAACGGCGGGGGAGGCGTATTCAACTCCACGATCGACAACCTCGTTCCTGGACAACGCGTCGATGTCGAATTCACCCTCCTCGCATCTCAAACCTACTACAGCGAGTTCATCTACTACTATGTCGGTGACGGCAGACTCCAAAGAGAGTACCAGCACCCGCTCGCATACGCAGCGGGTGATGCCTCCATCCCCGTCGTGACGGTCAAGCAGTTCGCGTTCAACCAGCACGCGCTGAACCTCCCCCCAGAAGATCTCGAATCATTCATGGAAGGCAAGGTGGTGTTCGAAACAAGATGGGACGACGGTTTGCTCTTCAACCCGCCGACAGCATTCGACTGTAACGGCGGACCTGTCGGTTTCGACATGGGCGTGAGCCCGGTCTTCGAGTTCGATCTGCTCGGACCCCAGTACACCAACAACTCATGCATCGAGTGCCACATGCTCGACGGGCGCGGCGCAACTCCCGTGACGAGTACCGATCCAATCGAAGACTTTGTCCTTCGTCTGAGTATCCCAGGCCAGCCAGGCGAAGCACCGCAGCCACACCCCCTCTACGGCGAGCAACTCGATACCAACGCTGTCCCGGGCGCAACCCCCGAAGGAAACGCATCGATCGTCTGGGAATATATCAACGCCACATTCGACGACGGCACGCCGTACGAACTCCGTAAGCCCCGCGTTGAGCTCTCCGAGTTGCTCTACGGGCAGATCGGGACCAACATCCCGGGAGACGCAACCTCCGACCCCACCGACGGCCCATACCAAGGCCAAGCAGAGATGTCATTGCGAATCGCACCAATGCTCATCGGGCTTGGACTGCTCGAAGCGGTTGACGAGTCAGAAATCTTGGCATGGGAAGACGAGTTCGATGCCAATGGCGACGGCATCTCAGGCCGAGCAAACATCGTCGATGACCTCGCAACCGGAGGCACCGCACTCGGACGATACGGATGGAAAGCCGCTCAGCCAAACCTGCGACAGCAAGCAGCATCCGCGTTCGCCCACGACATGGGCATGTCCACAGAACTCGTCGGAGACGGCCCAGCAGAAGTCGATCCCGAGATGCTCGATTCGATGACTGCGTACCTCCGAGGATTAGCGGTTCCTCCACGCGAGAACTATACAGATCCCCTCGCTCTCGAAGGCATGGCTCTTTTCGAAACCGCCGGGTGTGTCGCCTGTCACCGCCCTGTGATGCGCACCGCCTCCGATGCCGAGTTCGCACCCTACCGAGACCAGGTCATCCAGCCATTCACCGATCTCTTGCTCCACGATATGGGCGAGGACCTCGCAGACAACCGACCTGAGTTCGGAGCGAGTGGGAGTGAATGGCGCACACCCCCGCTCTGGGGAATCGGGTATGTCGGTCATGTGCTCTCAACGCCAACCGACCCATTCAATCCCAATGGCAACCCTGCCGAACCAAACTACCTGCACGACGGCCGCGCCCGATCATTGATGGAAGCAATCCTCTGGCACGGCGGCGAGGCCGAAGCAGCACGCAACGCAGTGCTCGCGATGGACTCGTCCCAACGAGACGCACTCATTGAGTATGTCAAGTTCCCGTTCGTTGATGTGGTCACAGTCGCTGACGCAGACGATTGCCCGCCCGACCTCAACACAGACGGCGTGCTCGACTTCTTTGACATCAGCGCCTTCCTCAATGCATTCCAAAGCGGTGATCCGGAAGCCGATTTCAACAACGACACCAACCTCGACTTCTTCGACATCAGCGCCTTCCTCACCGCCTACTCTGCAGGATGCCCCTAACCGATTCCGACAACAATTTTCTCCCATTCAACCGATAATTCCAAACATTATCACCCCCAAACCCTCCCCGTACATTGACAAGCTGTTCGGGGTCTGGTACAGTCGCTCCGCCGGGCTCGCGCGCAGCACCGCCCCCGGCCGGAACATTGGGCAAAGCCCAGTTTGGTAAGGACACCAAACACTCCGATCCCGTGCTGGTCCCCGCACGCCCACAAGGCTGAGGGTCGAATCAAGCCGCAAGCACACGATCGTGGCAATGACCACAACCGTGCGCACAAAACCGGCCTTTGTGTTCCACATGGAACAATTCGATCCCAAAACGCCCGAGGCCCCGTGTGGCAAGCCTGAAAGGCAATCAGCATGGCCAAAGCCAAAAAACCACTCGAGTTCAACGCAATCCCCGCCGGCGAAGCACAGAAAAAACAAGCCCTCGACCGCGCACTCGCCCAGATCGACAAAGCCTTCGGCAAAGGCTCGATCATGCGACTCGACGAGGACGCCCACAACAGCATCCCGGGCATCTCCACCGGCGCCCTCTCGCTCGACCTCGCGCTGGGAGGCAAAGGCATCCCACGCGGCCGCATCGTCGAAGTCTTCGGCCCAGAATCTTCGGGTAAAACCACGCTCGCACTCACCGTGCTCGCGCACGCTCAAAAAGAAGGCGGCGTCGCGGCGTTCATCGACGCCGAGCACGCGCTCGACCCGTCATGGGCACGCAAGATCGGCGTCAATGTCGATGATCTCCTCGTCTCCCAGCCGGACATGGGTGAGCAGGCGCTCGAGATCTGCGAGCTGCTCGTCCGCTCGAACGCTGTGGATGTGATCGTCGTCGACTCCGTCGCGGCTCTGAT
>JAEPQP010000077.1 GCA_017640485.1 Phycisphaerales bacterium
CGAAGGAGTAGCGGTCATTGGTGTAGGTCTGGTTGTTGACGGTGTACTGGTACTCGATGACGGGGGCGTAGTCGGTGGACGATCCGCGGCCTCGACCTCCGCCAGTGGATTCGGTGCGTTTGACGAACGAGTTGGTGACCGTTGCATCAGCGGGGATGTAGTCGCGCTGCGCGGAGCTTTGCTGCACAAGGGTCCAGACCACGAGACCATCGAACCCGAGGACGATCCCGTTCCAGATGATGACAGCGATCATCAGGCATCCGATTCCCATGCTCTTTGGTTTGTCGGACATGCTGCGGTGTTCGATTCGCTGTTGCCGAACTGATACCTAGCTGATGCTCAGTGTCGGGGCTTGGTTGGACTTGCTCATGGACGCGAGGGTGACCTGCGCGACGAGATGGGTGGCGAGTTGATCCAGTGCTGAAGGAAGCTGCGGTCCTCCTGCGGTGGACTCCTCAAAGTTCTTGGTGGGATTTCCGGAGTCCATGTTTTGACGGAGGGCGGTGTTGATGGGGATGGATCCCAGGAAGGGGAGTCCGAGTTTTTGGGCCATTTGTTGCGCGCCTCCTTTTCCGAAGATGTCGTACTCTTTGCCGTCATCTCCGATGAAGTAGGACATGTTCTCGACGACTCCAAGGCGTTCAACGCCGAGCGATTCGAACATTCTGGCGGCGCGGACAGCGTCGTCTTGCGCAACTTTCTGAGGCGTGCAGACGATGACCGCACCGCTGAGCTGAACGGACTGCGCGAGTGTCAGGGGAACATCGCCGGTTCCGGGTGGGAGGTCGATGATGAGGTAGTCGAGTTCACCCCATTGGGTGCGTTCGATGAGTTGATGGAATGCGCCGTGGGCCATCGGGCCGCGCCAGATGAGTGGTTTTTCTGGGTCGACGAGTTTCCCCATCGTGATGGATTTGACGCCGTGGACAAGGAAGGGCTGGAGCGTGGATTCGATGACGGCTTGGTCCATAGTTTCTAGGCCGAGCATGGTGGGGAGCGATGGGCCGTAGATGTCACCATCGAGGACTCCGACGCTGTGTCCTTGTCGAGCGAGTCCGACGGCGAGGTTGACGGCGACGGTTGATTTCCCGACGCCTCCCTTCCCGGCGCCGACGGCGATGATGTGCTTGACTCCGGGCAAACCCGCGGCGGCGTTGTTCTGGGGGACTTGCTCTTTGGCGTTGGACTCGGCGGTGTCGGATGTGTTCTTCGTATCGCTCTTGAGTTTGAGGATCACTTGTCCGGCGTGGTCAACGAAGTCGATGACGAGTCCGAGGTTTTCGATGTCTTGGGCTTTGGCGGCTGCGCGGATGACCTGCTCTGCGAACTTGCCTAGGTTCGACAGGGTGTCGCGCGGGGGCTGGGGCTGGTCGGGGTGTCCCTGCGTGTAACAGATGCGGACGGAGGCGTCCTGGTCGCATGCGGCGATGTTGAGCACACAGCCGCGGGAGACGAGGTCGTCGCCGTCGGGGTGAGCGACCCCGGTGAGGGCTTGCTTGATGAGTTCTTTGGTCAGGGGCATTGGAGTCCTCTGGAATTCAGCGTGGTTTGGGCGGATGGCGGTGTCAGCAATCGTTATAACCGTTCCATATGAATCGTAGTCACAAAGTGATTGAATGCCTGTGCAATACGCGTGGTGGTGTGGCGTTTGGCCGTCGATGGACCTGTCGAAGCACAGTCCGGATGACCACAGGAATGACACACGCCGAGCGGTACTCGGCCTAACGAGGAGGCATCGATCTATGAACACTTCGAACACCAAGCGGATTGGATTCACACTGCTGATGAGTCTGGTTGCGGGGAGCGCACTGGCTATGGAGCCCAGCGGGAGCGAGGGCGGAGCGGAGGCTGATCTGCTGCGTGGTCCTCAGGTGATGGACGCTTCAGGACCCGACAGCGGCGGCACGATGGACGGGTCGGTGGCGCAGTCTCAGCGTGCGGGGGATATGCCTTTGCGTGCGTATCTCGGAGCGGTTCGTGATTTGAGCAAAGCCGCGAAAGAGAACCCTGAGCTGGCGCTGACCGACGAGCAGAAAGAAGCGATCAAGGAGATCGGTCGTGAACACGCGAAAGCGATCAAAGCGTTCCGCGATGAGCACAAGGATGAGCTCGGCGGGATGCGCGAGCGTGGTGGCGAGCGGATGAACCAACGGCGCGGCGAACGGGGTGAGCGCGGAGATGGGGCTGAAGCAGGTGAACGGGGTGAACAAGCAGAGCGCGAGCGTCCGTCACCAGAAGAGATGCAACGCAATCGAGAGAAGATGGCCGAACTGCGTGCGAAACTCCCATCTGATCAAGACGCGAAGAAGCAGCTTTGGGCTGTGCTGACTCCGGCGCAGCAGGATGCCGTGAAGGCACGCGTCGAGGAGATGCGCACTAAGCGTCAGGAGAAGGTCGACCAAGCGATGGAACGCGGCGGAAAGAATGCTCGGGGATCCGATGCGATGACTCCACGCGGTGACAATGAACACGCGGGCGGGCGGACTGCCGAGGAGCGCTCGAAAGCCCGCGCACCTCGCGGCGGCAACGAGCACGCCGATGGGCGGAGTGCGGAAGGCAAGAAGCGTTCGAAAGATCGCAAGGCGTTGAAGAAGAATCGTGCGGACGATTGAGATGCGTCTTGGTCGTAATGATATAGACCGGGCTGGTGATCCGGTGACCCAGACCACACCATCCTGATTCCTTCAGGCGGACAGCGGGCGGAGACGCCCGTTGTTTGTTTTTGGTGTCTTCGACGGATCTCTGTCGCGGGGATCACTTTGCGAGCTTGGGTCCGATGATCGGGATCTGGGCTCTGCGGATAGCGATGATGACGAGTCCCCCGACGAAGACGATGACGGCCATGACAAAGAGGGATGGTCCTTCGAGCGGCGCGATCTCGGGCTTGGCGAGCGCGACCGGATCGATGGAGATCCCGAGCTTGGTGATGTGGGCCATGATCGCGCCGGAGATCACCCCGACTGAACCGATCGCGCCGAGGACTGAGGTCTTTGGGATCAGCAGGAGCACAACACAGACGAGCTCGGCGATCGCGGTTGCGAATCGTCCCATGGGTTCGGCACCGACGACTTCAAAGAGTGCGATGGTTTCCGGGGCGCCGGTGAGTTTGAAGAACAGGGTTTGGCCGAGGATGAACGCGAGGGCGATCTGGAGGATCCAGCTGGTGATGAGCAGTGGCTTGGAGAGCTGAGATTGCGTATCGGGAGTGTCAGCGGAGTTCTGTGCGTGGTCCATGTCAGATCCTTTCTGGGTTCACCCTAGCCAACCGGTGGCTGGAGTGAAATATTCAGTCGGGATCAGAATGTTCTTGAATGTCTCAGGCGGCTTGGGTGTCTGAGGAACTCAGCAGATCATTGCAAGTATCGAATAGAGCGGGGAAATCGATGGGTTTGCAGTGGTATTCATTGGCTCCAGCGGCGATGCACCGGTCTCGTTCTTCTTTGAATACATGCGCTGTGAGCATCACGATCGGGGTTTTGACTCCCTTTGATCGGAGCGATTGGGTGCACTCGACGCCGTCCATGCGGGGCATCGAGATGTCCATCAGGATCAGGTCGTAGGGTGCGGCTTGATTGATCGCGTCGTGGACCATTTCGATCGCGTATACGCCGTCGTGCGCAAACTCGAGCGGGATGCCGAGTCGTTTGAAGTGCTGCGCGACAAGGTTGCGATTGTCGGGTCCATCCTCGACAAGCAGGATCTTTGCATTGATGAAGCGGGGGTCGTAGTGGCTGGACTTTGGCTTGGTTTTTTTCGTTATGGATTCTTCGACAATAGATACTTCCGCGTTGATCGTGAAGGTAAAGACGGATCCGATACCGACATGTGAGTCAGCGACGAGGTCCCCACCGAGGTCCTGAGCGATTCGTTTGGAGATTGCGAGACCCAGACCGGTGCCGCCGTACTCTCGGCGGGTGCACACGCTTTCTTGGGTGAATGAATCGAAGATCGCTTCGAGTCGATCGGACGCGATCCCGATTCCTGTATCGCGCACGATTACTGAGAGCGGATAGGGCTGACCCCTGCGAGGGGGTTCCTGGTCCTCATGAGCGGGGCTGATCTCAACAAACACTTCTCCTCGGTTCGTGAACTTCACGGCGTTCCCGACAAGGTTGGTGATGATCTGCTTGACGCGTGTAGGATCGATGATGACCTGATGCGGGATGTCGGGGTGGATATTGAGAAAGACTCCGGTATCTGTTCGCATCGCTTTGATGGTCATCATCTCGATGACTTCATTGGCGATCTCTCTAATCGAGCAGGGGAGTTGCTCGTACTGGACTGATCCTGACTCGATCTGCGTGAAGTCCAGGACATCGTTGATTAGGTTGAGCAGGTGTGTCGAGTTTTTCTTGATCGTTTGGATCTCGCTGTGTTCTTCGGACTCGTCTTCTGTGCGAGCGAGCGCAATGTCGGAGTACCCGATGATCGCGGTGAGCGGGGTTCGGATCTCGTGGCTGATCTGTGCGAGGAACTCGCCCTTGATCTTGTCCGCGGCTTCTGCTCTCTCCTTCGCGACACGGAGTCCTTCGGTGACCTCTTCGACTTTCGCTTCGAGTTCTGATTTTTCTCGGGTGAGTGATTCGTTGAGTTCGCGTGCGAGTCTTTTCGCGCCCAGTGAGATTTTGAACTCTTCGAGATTTGATGCGAACTTCCATGTGAAGAACCCGAGCGGTACGAGGGCGAGTGCAAGGAGTCGGTATGCGGGCCAGAAGAACAGAACGATGGAGGAGACATAGCCGCAGATCGCGCAGAAGAGGAAGATCCACGCGAGATCCATGAGTTTCTTGTTTCGATCCTGTTGTTCTTCCTGAAGGTATGCTCGGCGCCAGAATACGAAGATCCTCGCGTAGCCCATGATGATGATCGCGTTGAGCGCGACGAGGATCCAGACAAAGAACCAATCGGTCTCTCCGGTCTGGGTCGTCATGCAGTGGGTGCGCGGTAGGTAGTTTCCGTCGGCGGTGAAGAAATCGAGGGCCGCGTATCCGGTGCTTGATGAATGATCGTGATCGTGTGCGCACTGGGCGTTGTCGCCCCAGAGGGGAGACTTTGGTCCTGATGGGGATGAGGCGTTGATGCTCTGCTGGATCGCGTACAGACTGAATGCGCCGATCGAGAAGATCAGTAGGTAGATCGGGATGATTCGAGCCAATGATCCCATTGCACAGGTATCGAACTACCTGTGTGAGCGCTTCTTTGAAGTGGGGAAAATGGCCCTGAAATAGGCGATCAGGCTAAAAAGTTGGTGGAATCACTGATTATTTGAGTGGCTCGGTACCCTTGATTTTGTGTGTTATCCGAGCGTTGCCATATCGAGGGTGACCGGAACGAAGGTGCGTTGGACCTTGTGTTGGAACTCTTCGGGGAATTTTTCCATCAGTGTGCGGACGGCCCAGTTGTTCCCATCAGCGAGGCCGCAGATGGTGGTGCCGGGCATGGATCCCATTGAGGTGGCGATTTCCATCGCGAGATCGAGGTCCTTGGATTTGGCATCGCCGGCTTCGATCCGGGTCATGATCTGGTAGAGCCAACCCGAACCTTCTCGGCAGGGGGTGCACTGGCCGCAGGATTCATGCTTGTAGAAGCGGGTGATGTTGCGCGCCACGGAGACCATGGATGTGTCTTCATCGAAGACGGTTGGTCCGGAGGTTCCGAGACCGAGGACGTCGTATTTCTTTCCGATGTCAAAGTCCATCTCGGCTTCGTATTGGTCGGTGCCGAGGATACCCATCGAGACTCCGCCGGGGATGGCGGCTTTGTATTTCTTGCCGTTGCGCATCCCGCCGCAGTAGTCTTCGACAAGTGTGCGGAGGGGGACACCGAGTTCGAGCTCGTAGCATCCTGGTTTTTCGACATGTCCTGAGACCCCCATGAGCTTGGTGCCGAAGGAGGGTGGCCCGCCGATGGTGGACTCGACGCCTTGCTCGCAGAATGCTTTTGCGCCGTCGGTCATGATGAAGGGAAGGTGCGCAAGAGTCTCGACATTGTTGATGATGGTCGGGCGATCGAAGAGTCCTTTGATCGCGGGGAACGGCGGCTTGATGCGTGGCCAGCCGCGTTTGCCTTCGATGCCTTCGAGCAGCGCGGTTTCTTCGCCGCAGATGTAGGCGCCGGCGCCGCGGTGGACATAGCAGTCGGCGCGGAACGGGTCTCCCGATGCGTTCCCGGATTGGCTCATGAGACCCTTTTCGCCGAAGATCCCGTTCTCGTAGGCTTCTTTGATCGCGGTCTCGAGGACTTTGGCTTGGTGGTGGTATTCGCCTCGGATGAAGATGTAGGCTTTGTCGAGTCGGCATGCGTACATGCAGATCGCGATGCCTTCGAGCAAGCCGTGGGGATCGAAGTCCATGAGGAGTCGGTCTTTGAAGGTGCCCGGCTCGGATTCATCGGCGTTGATCGCGAGGTAGCGTTCCCCGCCGTCTGGATCGGGGAGGAAGGTCCACTTGAGGCCACAGGGGAATCCGGCGCCGCCTCGTCCGCGCAGGACGGAGTCTTTGACTTCGGAAGTCACATCCTCGGGCTTCATGGTCAATGCTTTGCGGAGGCCTTCGTAGCCACCGGTTTTGACATATTCGTCGTAGCCGACGACATGGCGGTCGCGGATGTGACCGAAGGGTGCGGTCGGGATGCGCTTGAGCAGGATGTGCTCGGAGAGTGAGTTGTCCCAGACTTTCTTCGGCATGGATGGGCTCCAACAGATTTGAACGAGTAGGCGGACGATTCTAGCCCGTTCGGATGGTCAATTGTGCATCAAACACGCCCTGGAGCGGTATGCTGGGGCATGAAGATACTCGTCCTAGGCGGAACACAGTTCAGTGGTCGTGCGTTTGTTGAGCAAGCGGTCGGGGCTGGTCATGAAATTACGCTCTTGCATCGATCTCCGGTCGATCCGGGACTCCCCGATGGTGTTCGGCGTCTCGTCGGGGATCGGGATCCGGAGAAGGGTGGTGGATTGGGGGAGATCCAGAAACTGTTCGACAACGGAGAGCGGTTCGATGCGGTGCTGGATATGTGCGGGTATGTGCCGAGGGTGACGCAAGCGAGCTGTGAGTTGCTCAGGGACGCGTGTGATCTGTATGTCTTCACTTCGACGGTCAGCGTGTACGACAAGGACCATCCAGAAGAGGTCCCTGATGAGGACTCGAAGTTGATTGATCTCGAGGACAAGTCCGTCGAGGAGGTCAACGGGGAGACCTACGGCGGTCTCAAAGTCTTGTGCGAGCAGGTGGTGCGGGCATGGTATCCGGAGAACCACTGCATCCTCCGGCCGACGGTGATCGCTGGACCGAACGATCCGACGGATCGGGTGACCTGGTGGACTCGGATGCTGGGGACACTGGATGCGATGGTGGTCCCGGCGGAGCCGAGCGGATTGGCGGGGTTCATCGATTCGCGTGATCTCGCGGCGTTCTTCCTGCGGTGCATCGAGCACACGATCACGGGGACCTACAACACGGTCGGTCCAGAGGTCGGACTCGGGATGCGATCGTTCATTGACCGATCGAGGGCGGCTCTGGATTCAAAGACCGAACTGATCGAGGTCGATGCGGATCGGTTGTCGGCACATGGGATTGAAGCGTGGAAAGACATCCCGACCTGGGCGCCGGAGGAGAGTCAGTTCATGTACCGGATCTCTTCGCAGCGAGCGCTCGATCAGGGGCTCACGCTGCGTCCGCTCGAGGACACGATGCGCGCGGTCCGCGCGTGGGATGTTGAGCGCGGGGAACCCGAACTCAAAGCGGGGATCTCGGCGGATCGGATGCGGGAACTCGTGCAAGAGTGTCCATCGAGCTAGCTCACAGATCGCAGTTGCTTGAGGAATCCGACCTGTCTGCGTCTGATGAATGCAGGGTCGTAGATCCGCGCAACGAGATCTCTGAATCCCGTTTCGAGTTGTTGTGAAGTCATCCCGAGCGGTTTGTAGTTGAGATCGAAGAGCGTGCATCGGTCCCATTGTCCCGGATGGGTCAGTCTGCCTTCAGACTCGAGTCTCTTGTAGAGCGGTGTTCCGGGGAAGGGGGTCTGGAGTGTCACCTGCACATCGTAGAGGTTTGTGCGTTTGGCAAACTCATAGACGGCGTCGAATGCGCTACTGGTGTGCCCGTCGAGCCCGAGTACGAAACACCCGATGACGGTGATCCCTTTGGATTGGATGATCCTGACCGCTTCTTCGTACTTGGGGTACTGCGCGAGTTTCCAGTTGCTGTTGGACTCGATGCCGTCGAGACCCGATTCATCCGGTGATTCAAGACCGATGAGCACCTGTCGGCATCCCGCTCGAGCCATCAGATCGAGGAGCTTGTCATCCTTGGCGATTGAGACATCGCATTCGGTGAACCAGTGGATACGCTCTGGGATCATCGCTTCGAGGAGTTCGTAGGCCTTTGCTCGGCTCATGAAGGAGTTGTCGTCCGCGAGCTCGATGAATGGGTTCTCCCAGATCGCTTTGATCGCGCGGATTTCTTCGATCACGCGTTGTGTTGGCTTGACCTTGTATCCGGGGGTGAGCATGATCGAAGACGCACAGAAATCACACTTGTGCGGGCATCCCCGCGTTGTTTGTACAGTGAGTCGATTGTATTTTTCGACTTCGAGTAAGTCGTATCTTGGGATTGGTGTGTGGTCGAACGGGTACGAGCCATCGGACTCGTAGCGGGGTTTGAGTTGGCCGTTCCTGAAATCTTCGACGAGTTGTTCCCAGACCGGTTCCCCCTCCCCCACTACGACCGCGTCGGCGTGTTCTTCGCATTCATCGGGGACGCAGGTCGCGTGCAGGCCTCCCATGACGACTGTGATCCCGGCCTCTCGAAACTGATCGGCGAGCGCGTACGCGTCGAGTGCTTGGGCGGTCATCGTCGAGATCGCGACGAGATCGAATCCGAGGTCGGGGACTCGGTCGCGCTCGAGATCGTCGACTTCGTGGTAGGAGATCTCAACATCGTTCGGGGTCAATGCCGCGAGGGTGAGGAGGCCGAGTGATGGGAGCGAGGCGATGACTTCGGAGCGCTCAACGAATCCGGGGAGGGTGAGTCCGAGCGCGAGGAGTTCTTGGTCTTGCACGCGCACGCCGCTCATGGCGATGAATCCGATTCTCATGACGCGCCTCCCATGAACGCGGCGGTGCTGATGTATGAAATCAGCACGCCTCCGGTTGTGAGTGCGAGCACTGGGACGACAAAGATCGACTTGGCTTTCTTCGATTTGGCGGCGATGAAACAACAGATCGGCATGGAAACCGCTCCGATGATGAACAGCCAGGACATGACATTCCAGAGTGCGGATGCCGAGGATGACTCAGGGAGAGCGTGAGCGGAAAACGCGACGAGCAGGTTGAGGAACCCGGTTCCGAAGAATGCGATGTGTCCGAGTCGTGCGAGTCTTCGTGCCCAGCTGTCGTAGCCCCCCATGAACTGCTCTTTGTGGAACCCCAAGCCGAGGGCGGCTCCTGAGAGGAACCCCATCGTGATCCAGATCCATCCAAAGGCGAGATTGAGCATGGCGAGCACTCCTATGTATAGTTTATACTAACCTAGTATGCACTATACTGTAGAATGACCGCTTTGGGTGCATCAAAATTGGAAAATGTCTGCAAATTCATTATTTACAGACACTTGGATGCCTAAACATGTGGACGTGTGGCCTCAATCCGCTTTGAATCAGCTTTGATCATGGACCTCGATCTCTTCGATCGTGGTGCGGCGGAGGGTGACTTGTTTGCCGTTGATCTGGGTGTCGGACTCTTCGGTTTTCTGGGAGACGATTGTGGATTCGGAATCCTTCTCGACGGGTTTGGTCGTCGCGTTCCAGAGGTGGCCGAAGAATCGGCCGACGGCTCGGGTGATCGGGATGTCCTTGTCATTCTTCACGCACTATTCTAGAGCCGAATGACCAACAAGACCAAGAAGACCAATGAGCGGTGCGCGTGGGCGAGGAGTGAAGCGGAGATCGCGTATCACGACGAGGAATGGGGTGTGCCTCAGCGTGGGGAGCATCACCTGTTTGAGATGCTCACGCTCGAGGGGGCGCAGGCGGGGTTGAGTTGGTCCACGATCCTGAATAAGCGCGAGGGGTATCGCACGCTCTTCAAGAAGTTTGATCCCAAGCAAGTTGCGGAGTTCACTCAGGACGATGTTGAGCGGCTGATGCTTGATGCGTCGATCGTGCGGAATCGGTTGAAGATCGAATCCACCATCAACAACGCGAAAGCGATCCTCGAACTGTACACACAAGGTACAACCTTCAGCGCGTTGATGTGGGGGTATGTGGATGACATGCCGATCACGAATCAGTTTGCAACGATGAAGGATCTTCCGGCGCAGACGGACCTCTCGAAGTTCATCTCAATGGATCTCAAAAAGCGGGGGTTCCGATTTGTTGGACCCACGGTGATCTACGCGATGATGCAGGCGTGCGGGATGGTCAACGACCATGTGAGAAGCTGCCCGAGGCACAGTGCGTGCGCGAAGATGAAATAAGATGGATTAGAGGTCTTCTTTGACGGCTCCGGTGCCGCCTTCTTGGTAGGTGCCGTTCTGGATTTGCTCGATGAGCTCGACGGTGCGTTGCGGGGTGAGGTTCTCGTGGAGGTCCTCATTGAAGATCGCGGCTGGTGCGGTGCCGCAGGATCCGATGCATTCGAGTTCAACGAGTGTGAACTTGCCGTCTTCGGTGGTTTGTCCGACATCGATGCCGAGCTTGGATTTGATCGCTTCGGTGCAGTCGGTCGCGTTGCAGAACTCGCACGCGATGGAGCGGCAGACGGAGATGAGGTTCTCGCCCTTGCTGTGCTCCCAGTATTCTTCGTAGAAGGTGACGGTATCGAGCACTTCGGAGGGTGCGATCTCGAGGACCTCTGCGATTTCTTTCATCGCTTGGTGCGGGACCCAGCCGTACTCGTGCTGGATCATGTGGAGTGCCGGGAAGAGGGCGCCCTTGGGTTGTGCGTAGCGCGGGATGTAGGTCTCGCGGAGTTTTGAGATCATCGCGGAGGTGAGGTACGGCTCGTCGCGAGTTTCGATGGTTGCGGAGCCTGATTTTTTGGTGATCCAGGGCATGGGGAATCCTCGTAATGCGGTCTGAATGATCGTAGGGGCTCGGATTCGGCCCGTCTTTTGAGAATCGGACGGGGCTTATTCTTTCGTGAGGCTGACTTCAAACGCGGACCAGCTGGTGGTGGTGCCCGTCGTGACCTGCGCGGTGTACGAGCCCCGCTTGATCACGAAGGATTCGGGGGTCGCGACGGTTGCGCCGGATTCACCGATCTGGAGGACGACGCGTTCGAGCGGCGGGGACTCGACCGGGCCGAGGGTGGATTCTTGTCCCGGACGGACAGTCACAGATCCGAGCAGGATTGCGGAATCAAAGCGGCGCTCGTGCTCGATGCGTGCGTTGATGGATTTGGTTGAGTTGTTGATCACATGAACGGTGTAGGTCGGGTTCACAGAGCACCCGCCGAGGATGAAACCCAGCAGGGTTGCGGCGAGCACGATCACCGATCTGTTGAAGCTCATCGGTCCAGTTCACCCGCAACGATGTTGAGTGATCCGATCACGGCGACCATATCCGCAAGCATGTGTCCCTCGATCATTTTGGCGACAAGGGAGTAGTTCACGAAGCTCGGAGCGCGTGTCTTGGCGCGCCATGAGCATTTGGTGCCGTCGCCGACGACGTAGTACCCGAGCTCGCCGTTGGCGGTCTCGTTGGCGCCGTAGACCTCACCGATCGGTGCGTCCCATCCTCGGTTGGTCATGATGAGTTCGAAGTGTTGGATCAGACCCTCGATGGAGCCGTAGACCTCGCCCTTGGGTGGCTTGGTCATCTTTTCGTCAGCGAAGACATCGGTCGGTCCTTCTGGGATCTGGTCGATGAGTTGGTCGATGATGCGGATGGACTGTTTGATTTCTTCGACGCGGACGAGGAATCGGCAGTACGCGTCGCCGTCGGTCGCGATGGGGACATCGAACTCGACCGCCTTGGCGCCGTTGCCGTCCCAGTTGTCGGCGTAGCAGAGGTAGGGTTCATCCTTGCGGAGGTCGCGGCGGACACCCGATCCGCGTGCGACGGGTCCTGTGGCGCTGTACGCGATCGCTTCGTCGTGCGTGAGAACCCCGATGCCTTGGGTGCGGTCCATGAAGATGCGGTTGCGTTCGACGAGGTTCATGAGGTCCTCGATCGCTTCTTCGAGCACGCCGTGGAGGAACTTCTTGACCATCCGCGCGAAGACTTCTTCGTCCGGGATTTCTTTGACGATCCCACCGACGCGTGACCAGTCTGGGTGGAAGCGTTGTCCCGAGGCGTAGTCCATGATGTCGTAGATGTGCTCGCGCGGGTTGAAGCAGTAGAGGAACCCAGTGATCGCGCCGACATCGAGACCAGCGGCGCCGACGCACAGCAGGTGGTCCTGGATGCGTCCGAGCTCGGCCATGATGGTGCGGAGGACCTTGCACTTGGTGGAGATCTCGATGCCGAAGAGTTTC
>JAEPQP010000214.1 GCA_017640485.1 Phycisphaerales bacterium
CAAGATCACTCAAGTCGATCTGCACATCAGTGGCCTTCCCTGCCTGGGTGCTGGGTGTGCGTCCAGAGTCCAAGATCATGTGCGTGGCCGGGCACCGAGGGCTGGTCAATGAGCACCATGATCTGACCCGGAACCTCATAGACCATCCACGATACCGATCGCTGTTCCCGCATGTGCGTATGCAGGAATCAACCAGCACCCTGAAGCTTGCCCAGGGGGGCTCTCGGGCGGGGTTCACACCGTCGGGCGCTATAACAGGCCGGGGTGCGGACTTCATCATTATCGATGATCCACAATCAGCGCACGACGCGGACGATCCGCAGAAGACCGAATCGATCCACAACTGGTTCGACCGGAATATTTATCAGCGCCTGGACAGCAAGCACGACGGCGTGATCATCGTGGTCATGCAACGGCTCGCCGACGATGACCTTACTGCACACCTGCTAAAACAAGAAAACTGGGAAGTGCTGAGCCTGGCCGCCATCGCCACAGAGGACGAGTATCTTCCCGATTCGCTTGGTGGGCAACTTGCCAGAAGCAAAGGCGAAGCCCTCCATCCGGCGCGTGAAAATCGCGAGCAACTCCGCGCGGCTATGGAGCGGATGGATGCCCGCGCGTTCATGTCACAGTACCAGCAGGAACCCTATCCGAAGGGACTGGGAGGTAGCCGGGGCGGGGCATTCCACATGGCCCCCCACCCCGATGCAACACGCGAAGAATGTATCGGGCGCAGCACCTTCTTCGCCACGATTCCCGATGAGCACTATGTGCTTGATCGCGTGTTCGATGAACGAACATCCCTCAGACCCGGATCGGCTCCAGTGTTGAGCGAAGAGCAATGGATCGAGAAGTTCGGCGGGATGAGGCATGTGGATCACGAACTGGGTGCTTGAAGTCCTTAGCAGTTTCAAAGCATCGTGCTGAATACCTAGGCATCGGATCATTTACTCCATGTCAGCATCAGCTGATAGCCATGGGTTTTGTTGTTGTACTCGATTTTCTTGAACTCCCATCCGCCTGCGGACCACGCACGCTTCCGCCGGATGGCCTGCATGAGCGATTGTGGCGCATCTGGGAACACTTCACGCACCGCTCGTTCGTAGAGGTCCATCACTTCGTCGGAGTAGTATCGCGGGTAGTAGATCTCGGCATTGAGTTCCAGATGTTGGATCTCGTTCATACTGGTGGATTCAAACCAGCAGGAGACCTCGTTCTCCGCCAACTGATCGATTGGGAAGTCTTTCACAAGGATCGCGATCCATCGCCCGTCGTCCGACTTTGACGGACTCCACCCTCGTCCGTTCAGTGAGTCTGGGACCCCGATGTGCTGGAGTCTCCGCACAAGCTCGTGTGGACCTCCGGTTTGGTTTGGATTGTTCACTCTGACACTATTTGATGCTGTTTCAGTTGATTGGCTACTCGCACAACTTGCATTCATCAAAGCAAAAGCAACAAGGGGTATCAGTAGACCTCGAATCAAGCGTCTCTGTCCGTGAACTCCATGTTGTGTTGCCTTGTTCCGAGCGGTGTCATTCCACATGATGATCTCCTTTCTGGTACGCCTCGAGACCGATGCCTACCGGAGAGATCACCCATCTAAAGAAAAAGAGGGCGCCGGACCTTCGGCCACCCACAGCACCCCGACCAAGGGGTTCACGGAATAGCACCTGGCCGACGCCCCCTTTCGGGAGCGCGGATCCAGATGCCGCAACCGTGTTTTCAAGAGCTTTGGTTTCCCAAAGCCCAGATTGGTCGTTTGCTGTGGAGCAGCATCGGACGCTCGCGCGTCATTTGGTTTGTCGGCCGCGTTCAGGGCGAACAGCGTGCCAGA
>JAEPQP010000002.1 GCA_017640485.1 Phycisphaerales bacterium
AAAGCCGTGATCGATCAGAGCTACGACGAGTTCCCAACAGTCGTCGCGATGCTCCTGCTCCCGTTCCACTGCGTCTCGTTCATCGGGATCTACTTCTTCCGTCACATGTGGCGCTACAAAGACGAGCAAGGCGACGCCCGTTGGTTCGCGCCCTACATCATCTCCAGAACCGAATCCGCCCTCGTCCTCCGCGACCACATGTACCCGACCTGGTTCGTCTTCCTCGCCACGCTTGGAGTCTCCAGTTTCATCATGACCTGGATCCTCCTCTTCATCGGAGGCGGGTTCAACGCCGCATACTCAACCGTCGTGCTCGCGCTCTTTACCTGCCTGCTCGTCGCGGCCTACAAGTCCGTCCGGAGCATCCAGAAACGCACCAGCCCAGACCACCAGTTGATCATCGACACCATCAGCAACACGCTCACACGAGGCGATCAATCCCTCGACATGAACCGAATCAAAACCATCGCCGTCCGATCGGAAACAAAGTCCAAGAACAACCGCGAAGCGTGGAACACCCACACCGCGCGTGCCCGCCTTCATGATGGAACCTGGTTTGATCTGCTCATCGCCAAAGGACACAAAGACCACGCGAAAGTCCTCAAGCGCTGTATCAAAAAAGAACTCGGCCTCTAAGCAGCATCACCGATCATCGACCAGAATTCATTTTCCGTTCAAGCAACCCATACGCCCGACCGGTTCCCTTGCTCGGAAGCGGTGGGGGGGTCGGTGTCACGGTCAGCACCTGATCAGGATCCACATCCGTCAGCACCGTCTCCGTCCCGTTCGGCCAGCGAACACGCACCTTATCAATCCGAGTCATGTTCCCGATCCCGAAATGCGCCTCCGCAGGGACTTGCGACATGAAACTCGTCCCCGCGCTGATCAATCGCATCCGCGACACATTCCCGATCGTCACCGTCACCACCGCACCGATCGCCCGCGTGTTCATCGTCCCAGGCATCCTCGGCTTCACCACCAACCACTGATTGAACGGCCGAACCTCCGTCGCGTTGTTCCGATGCACCCGCACCGGACCATTGATGGTCGTCGTCACCAGATCCAGATCCCCGTCCCGATCAAAGTCCGCGTGCGCCAGCGCCGAGCCGTACTCATAGTAATCAAACCCGACCGCCACCTCCTGCGCTTCATACACCGGAGTCCCCACCATCGGACCACGATTCATCCACACCCGCCAAGGCGTGACATACGGCTCGATCTCCGCCGCGTTCACCTCCACAAGATCCAAACGCCCGTCCAGATCAAGATCCGCAAACACCGTCCCCCATCCCCATCCCCCCTCATCAACACCCAGCGCCATCGAATCCTCGCTGTACCCAGCCCCGACATCGCTCTTGGTAAAGAACACATTGTGCTCCCCCGGCCCGATTAGGTTCGTCACATACAGATCAAAGTCCCCGTCATTGTCACTGTCCCCAACCGCGATCCCCATCTCATTGAACGCCGAATCAATCCCCAGCATCGGCGCGGTATCGATAAACGACCCCGTCCCGTCGTTGTCCAGAAACGGGTTCGGGGAAAAGTCGTGCGCGATGAACACATCCAGATCGTCATCCCCATCGGGATCAAACAGCACGGGCTGCCAGTAACTGCTCGCGATCCCATCCAACGGCGAGTCCGCCGTGATATCCGTAAACTGCATCCCGCCGTCATTGCGGAAGATCCACACCCCCTCGTCCCAAGTCGTGATCACCAGATCAAGCCGATCATCCCCGTTCAGATCCCCGGCCGCCATCGCGCCCCCGTGTGTCTGAGGCACGAGCATCGGCATCGAATCCAACCCCGACCCCGCCGTGACCTCGACAAAGGTATGGTCCATCTGCTGCTCAAACAACGCCACCGACCGAGTCCCGATCACCCCCGGATTCTGGTACTGATCAAACTGAATCAGCAGATCGAGCAGGTCATCCCCGTTCGCATCAAACCACAGCGCGGAGCGCGCGTTGTTAAACTCCACGATCCCCGAGAAGAACGCGACATCCGTGAACACCCCGTCATTGTTCTGGTACAACTGGCAGTTCAATCCCGATCGACTCGGAACAAACAGATCCACATCGCCGTCATTGTCATAATCCGCCGCGATGATCCCCGTCCCCAATCCAGACGCCGGGAACGCAGGCCGGATCCCCATCGAAACCCCCGCGTTCTCCAGACGCAGTTGCCGATCCATCGGAACCACCTTGGACGAGTTCGGACGCGTCGATTGAACCAGACCGCTCGGCCCCATCCCCGCGAGCACACCCCCGCCCGCCACAACCGCCGAGCATACCAGTCCAACACGAATCAACGACATACCAAATCCTCGAAAATCAGGGCAAATCCGTCCCTCCAAGTACAGCACATCCGCTCTCGAAACTCAACCAGAATCCCGTGTATTGGCGCGCTCTTCACAATTTCACACCTTTTCGGACCACGATCCGCACCCGACTTCTGGATCAGTGGTATACTCCAATCAGAAACCTAACATATTTCCCCCAGCACAACAGGAGAACCCAATGTCCACGACCGCAAGCACCATCGCTCAGATCGCCAACGACCTCGTTGCCCACTGCCAAACCCCAACCGACGACTTCGTCGAGCACGACGCCAAAATTTGGGACAAGCACTACGCCGACAACTGGATCAGCATCGAAGGCGACGGCAAGACCTTCCAGGGCCGCGACGAAGTCATCGCCAAGTACAGAGAATGGGAAAAAGGAGTCACCATGCACGGCTGCGAAGTCATCGGCCCATTCCTTGGCCAAACCGGCTTCAGCGTCATCTTCGATATGGATATCGAATGCAACAACGGCACGTTCCCACGCATGAGAATGAAAGAAATCGCCAACTACACCGTCGAGAACGACAAGATCGTCAAAGAAGAGTTCTGCTATCAGTACTCAGACCAATGCGCCGAAGACTGCTAAACAAACAGCCCCTCACGCTTGAGCGGTCCGCGCCGCCGTCACCTTCTCGATCGCTTCCGCGATCGCACGATCGATGTCCTCGTTGATCACGAAGGTGTCGTACACATCCGATTCTTTCGCAAACGCGATCTCACGCTTCGCTTCCGCGAAGCGTTTTTGGATCTGCTCCTCAGACTCCCGCTTCCGGTTCTGGAGCCGATTCAGCAACTCCTCCTCGCTCGGAGGGAGGATAAACATCGCAAACGCATCCGCCATCTTGCTCTTGACCTGCTGCGCCCCCAGCACATCGATCTCCAGGATCACCAATCGGCCGCGCGCCAGCTGCTCATCAACCCACCGCTTCCGAGTGCCGTACTTCTTCCCGAACACATCCGCCGATTCCAGAAACGCCCCCTCCGCTTCGAGTTCATCGAACTGCTCATCGGAGATGAAGTGGTAGTCCACGCCCTCTGTGTCCGCTTCGGTCTTGGCGCGCGTCGTGTAGCTCACCGAGAACACCGAATCCCCGATCCCCCGCTCCACGCCGCGCGTAATCGTCGTCTTCCCGACCCCGGAAGGCCCCGAAATAATCAGCAGCAATCCGTTGTCTGTGTCCGTCGCGAGTCGTGGGTATCCGGTATCCATTTCAATCGTCTCCATACAAACCAGCATAGCAACCTCCCCCGCGCCTCCCCACACACCCAAACCACAAACCATCAAAAGAAAAAGAGGACGGCCAGTCCTCCAGACAAGCCGTCCCCGATCAAGAACACCATCAATCAGCGCCGCCGAACTCCGAGCACAAGACCCGCGAGTCCAAGCCCCGCCAATGAGCCAGGCACTGGAACCGATCCGATCATCCCGCCGGTGGTATTCAGCGGACGAATCCGATCGCTGATGTCCTCGCCGTAGGTAAAGTTGAGCTCGACCTGACCAGCCGTCCATCCATCGAGCGGATTGCCCATCAGATCACCAACGAACACCTCGTAGCGCACCGAGTGGGGACCCTTGACCTCACTGGAATACCAGTTGTGCGTCATCGTCCCGTCCCATTGCCAGACCTCATCGGACCCATCGGTCCCCAGAATCGGGTCAAACCCAAACTCCGAGTACACCGACAGATGCTCCGATCCGCCGAGCGTCCGCACAAACACCCCACTGCTCGGAGGCAGCGAGATGAACCCGCCGACCAACCAACCAAACTGGGAGTTGTGACCTGTGTGGTTGAGTACCGAAGCATCGCCATCAAACAGACTGGACGATTCCTGCAGCTCAACCGTCGCCATCGCAGGCGACTCAAACCCAATAAACACCTGCTGATCAAAGATCGACACCAGCAAGTGACTCATATTCCCGCCCATCTGAGGCGTCGTCCCGGCGTGCGATGCCGCACCCAGAACAGAAACAATCCCGATGGTGAACGCTGAAAGATTCATGAGTTACGCCCTCCGCCGACGAGCCGCGACCAAACCGCCGAGACCCAGCACAGCCGCCCCCGCAGGAGAAGGCACCGCATCGAAATACAGCGTCACCATGTCGCTCGCGTACTGCGAGTACGCGTTCCCGTCCGCATCACCGACAAACACCTCGTAAGTCACTTCGTATGATCCCAGTTCATCCGCGCTGTACCAGTTGTGGACCATCGTCCCGCCCCACATCCACGCGTCGTCCGAACCATCGGTCCCGAGGATCGCGTCGTACGAGTGCATGTCGCGCATCATCCGCATCCCACCCTCGTACACATTCAAGCCAGCCATAGAGCTCACCCGCTCGATCCACAGGAACTCATCAGCACCCAGACTGATGAACCCATCAGGAACCCAGCCGTACTGATCCGAGTAGTAGGTGTCGTTCATCACCGACGAGGCGCCGTCGTAGACCTCGCCTTCAAAGCGGAGCAACTGGATCGCCGAGGACGCATCGTTGTTCGCGTGCGCCGACACCGCGTTCCCATCAAAGGTCACCATCACATGCTCCATCGGCCAACTGTGCGAGTTGGGAGCGCTGAACCCCGCAACCGCTGAACCACTCGCGAGCGCCAGAACCGTCACTGTCATTGTTGCTTTCATCTCAAAATCGCTTTCTATATATACGCACCCTCAAGGTGCGTTGTTGTTTCAAAAACTACTGAACCATCGCCGGGTGCCAATCATCCCGACCGTTCTCCGCGTCGTACACCTCACCAAACGACCGCGTCTCCGCGTGCCCGTCGAGCAACAAGTACCCCGCGCCGTCCCCGTGCCGCTCCGTCGCGACACCAAACCCAGGCTCCACGCCGCGCGTGCGCCAGAAGTGGGACATGATGTGATCCGCGCTCGAACTCTCCGACATCTCACCAAGCAATATCGTGCCCGATGGACGCGGAACCGACGAACGCTTCCGATACGGCTCAAAGGAAACACCCGGATACTTCTCCGGATCAATCTCCTCGCGCCTCAACTCGTAATACACATTGAACCCATAACTCACCGCCGCCGTCGAGTACGGCAACCCCGCAACCTCCATCGGACTCTCTCGACGATCATGCCCGCAACGATAAAACTCGTTCGTCGCATTCCACCAAGACTCATCCTGCCAGAGATCCGACTGCCCCTCAAACGGACGACCGGTCAAATACTCAAACATCTGAGGCCCCCAAGGTAGCAACCCCGAGAACCCCACCGAATGCTTCGACCTCGGCATCAACCCCTCGTTGTCATCGCTGTACAAACTCATCGCGACACCAAGCGAACGCATAGTCGCCAAACACTTCACCGATCGCGCACTCCCGCGCGCCCCAGCAAGTGCAGGCATCAGCATCCCGATCAACAACGCGACAATCGCGATCACAACAAGCAACTCAATCAGCGTAAACCCGCGACGAGCACCCAATAAGTGTTGCATACCAGCAACCCTCCATCAGTGCGCACAAGCGCACCAAATCAGAAGTCAGTTATTTCAGTTTGGTATCAAAGAGCTACGAGCACTCAACTCACGCACGCGGCGGAGGAGTCGGGAGCTCAAGCCCCCTCGACCAAGGCACCCGGTCATTCTCAGCAGCAACCAGCGAACACCCAGTATCCGCAAACTCCACCGATCCCGATTGCCCCATCATCGTCCCCACAAAGAACGCGATCGCGGCACTCGTACCAGCACCGCCCATCGCGTCGATCGTCTCGTTGTTCTTCGGGACCCTGCGAACAGGTGCCGTGTCGCTCCCGCTCCCTGAGTGCATATCCCCCGACACACACAATGGACACGCCGGCTCCTCAGGAGTCGGCATCAGACACGAACACATCGCCTGCCCACACACCGACCACGCCGGACGATCACGATCGATCGTCGACAACACAAACGACCACCCCGATCCCGCCAGCACAAACCCCAGCGCGAAAATCATCGTCGCCGCAAGCTCAAAGCCGGATTGGAATAGTCGCGTACCCATGTCGCAAGAAAGAATATGCATTCACAAGAAAGTGGTTCCACAAAAGATCATCAATCCCCGAAATTCGCATTCAACAGGAACGAAACCGCATCACGAACCCGCGATTCTTCGATCCGCTCGATCGCGCACCGCTCCGGATGGTCATTCGCTGTTTCATGTGCAGGGAGTTCCGGATCCGCGACCAGCACCACCTCACTCCCGCGCCCATCCGCGAGCGTCCGAACCGGAACCGTTGTCCATCTCGGATCCGTAGGCCCAAACATCGTCACCAGCTTCGTTCCCATCGCCGCCGCGATGTGTCTTGGACCCGTGTCATTCGTCACCATGATGTCCGCGCGCTCGCAGATCGCTTTGAGCGCACCGAGTGTGTTCCCAAGCGCAGGCAATGAAACAGGACCAGTCACAGGATCACTCGAACTCTCCGACCGGATCGTTTCAATCAGTTCGCTTTCTGCCGGAGACCCATTGAGCAGCACCCGCATCCCGTGCTCATCGTGCAACCAATCCGCCAATCGCGCAAACCGTTCCGCGGGCCACCGCTTCTTCTCGTTGTTCCCGCCAGGATTCAGAACAGCGAACCGCTCCCCATCACCAATCCCCGCCTTCGCCAGTATCTCATCACACTTCGTCTGGTCAGCATCCGACACCGGAAGTTCCATCACCACCCCATCCGGAAGCGTCAGCGGCATCTCCACACAATCCACCGGCTCATGCACCGACCAATCCACCCCCGGCTCCCCCAACAAATGAGCCGCGAGATTCCAGTAGTAATCCACCGCAGGCACCATCTGCCATGACCGATCATCATTGCGAGGAGGCACCACCTTATCCGTCAGCAACATCCCCCGCCCGTCCCGCTCATACCCGATCCGACGAGGGATAAACGCGATCCGCGTCGTCAGCGCCGTCGAGAACGAGTTCGTCAGCAGCAGCGCCGTGTCGTAGCGGCGCGGACGAACCTTCGCCGCCGCCTTCTTCGTCGCCATCATCCCATGAGGCACAAACACATGCACCTCATCAAACAAGTCGGACCCTTCCCCTTGAGAACTGATCAGCTGATCTATCCCAGGCCGACACAGCGCCCCAATAAAGATCCCAGGCATCGCCTCGCGGATCCTCCGAATCGCAGGCGTCGCCATCACCACATCACCCACCCACGAAGGCAGCACGATCAACAACCGCAACGGACGATCACCCATCACCAGTCCCGCCCGACCGACCACAACGCCGTCCCGAAGTTCCGCTCGTGCCAGCGATTCGTGTCCCGGCGCAACTGCGCCATAAACGCGAGCGCCCCCAAGCGATGCACCCCGATCACGACCTCGATGTGCTTCGAATCAATCGCGAGCTCATGGATCTCGATCCCCGTCCGCTCCGCGATCCCCCGCGCCACCGCCTCGACCATCTCCCGCGTCCGCTCGTCCGCCATCGGCACAAACCCCGCGTCCGTCGATTCCAGCTTCACCCGTGTCCCAGGCTCGATCTCCGGATGCGCATCGACCTCCGATCCTGAACCAGCAGGCTCCGTCAGAATCTCCTCCGCCGCCGCCATCAGATCCGCGTGCGCGCAGCCACCCCCAATCTGAATCGTGTGCGCCTCCGGCACCCCCGCATCCATCCCCGCATCCAAATCCCTCTGCTTATCCCCGATCATCCACGACGTGCTCGCATCCAACCCAAGCTCTTCGCACGCCGCCCGGATCATCCCCCCATGAGGCTTGCGCCAAGGATGATCACAGTCATACGGCTCCACACACCCCTCCGCATGATGCGGCGCAAAGTACCACCCCTCGATCAACTGTTCACCATACACCCCGCATCCTTTTCCATTGATCTTCTCCCGCAGCGCATCATTCACCGCCTCAACACACCGTGTCGTCCCGCCCCCACGCGCCAGGCCCCCCTGATTCGTGATCACCACAAGCACATACCCCGCGTTCTTCAACGCCACCAGCGCCTCCCGAACCCCATCCATCAACACCGCATACTCGGGCTTCAGCAGATCCCCCTCCTTGACCCCCTCCCACGCCCCAGCCGGGAGCTCCGCGTTGACATTAATCGTGTCGTCCCGATCTAAGAATACCGCTGCGCGCTTCATGCAAGAGCATAGCAGCATGGACACAGATTCGGCAGCAGCCCGTATACTCGAATGCATGATCTGGCACGCAGCCGCCATCACACTCCTTATCGCAGGCATCATCCTGTTCCTCTGGTCATGGTTCTGGGATCGACCAAACTTCCGAGGCCGACCAAAGCATCGTTGCCCGAAGTGCTGGTACGACCTCACAGATTCGGCAAGCCTTCCAATCACCTGCCCCGAGTGCGGCAGAGTTTGCAAGACCCAACGATCCACCACCCGAACACGGCGTCACAAACGAACCGCACTCCTCGCAATCCTTCTTGTTCTCGCATCACCCATCGCCGCGCTCACGCCCGCGTACCACAACGGGACTCTGCTAAGCAAGGTCCCAACGGGAGTCCTCGTTCAACTCTTACCAATTACACCCGAATGGAGAAAGCATCTTCGTGGTCCAAACCGAAACCAGAACCATCCGGGATTCGAACTCAGTCGTCGTCTGTCAGGGAACACAAAGCCCATGGCCAACGAGGAGTATGTCGAGCTCATCAACACGATCGCCGAGGGAAACCTATTCGCAAAGCCAGGTTCACCAAGATGGGCCAAAACCACTGGTGACTGGTTCGGAAGCCAATCGTTCCGATTCGAAGACTTCGCAACTGGAGAACAGCACTACCCCGACGGCACCCCAGCCGATCAAGCCCTCCTCGACGCATTCGAAAGACTCGCCAATGTTCTCCCACAATGGGACCCCAAGACCAGAGCAGTCTGGCCAGAAGGTGAAGTCATCACACTTTGGTCCGGATACGAACACCCCAGCTGGTTCAGCAGTCAGCTCTACGAAAGCGCCACCCTCATTATCCGAGGCCATCAACCAGAACCAGAGCGAGTCGAGATCAAAGACTTCCTGAGTCACTTCCAACTCAAAGCGCGAGGAAAATCGGGGGATCACATCGAATGCGACATCACTCTCAACTACCACAGAGTCCCGCCAGACTGGGGTTGGAACCCAGAAGAACCGCTTCCACCCATCAAGACCGAACAGTTCAGCATCAGCTGGGACATCGTCAGCACGATGGAAGACGCGGTTCGCTTGGTTGATTCACAAGAGATCCACGAAGCACTGATCGTCCACACAGCACAAGCGATCCCGCAATCACTCGATGACTTCGAGTTCCACGAAGATTTCCTCGAGCCCCAGTTCGATCAGATCGGATTCGGAGTCATCATCCAAGTCTACGACGCCGATGAGTTCCTCGGACAATCCGAGCACAGATGGATGGCAAACAAAGGCGAGTGGATCGGACGAATCACAAGCATGATCGGAACGCCTTGGGAAAAATATACTGAGTACACCCAGCGAGCAGCCGACGCACTATCCCGCGGCTCGCTCCGCTTGAAGATCATCGGAGACCCGATCCTCGCGATGGAAATCCGCGAAGCACAGACAGTCTGGAAGGGTGAAATCGACATCACCTACCAAGAAGCACTGGTGGTCATCGATCAGTATCAAGCGATGGAAGAGCAGTAACCACACTCTTCAAAATGGATCGTTCAGAATCTGCAACCATTCAGAACAGTCCCAGTACACCCCCCCATGCAGCAGGGGACCACAACTCATCCTCCACACCCGGATCACCACCCGGATCCTCAACAGGATCAGCAGCCATCCACGCTGACCACCACCCTCCTCTCCGGCGCCATCTTCTTCTTCCTCCTCTACGGCTACTTCCTCCTCCGCCCGCTCCGCGAAGCGATGGGTGTCCAGCGCTCGATGTCCGACCTCCGCACACTCTTCCTCATCACATGCGCCGCGTCCCTCATCATCTCACTCGCCTTCGGATCCCTCGTCTCCCGCGCCAACCCAAGGCGATTCATCACCATCGGATACCGAGCCGTCATCGCGTGCCTGCTCGTCTTCGTCCTCGCGCTCCTCACCCTCCCCGACGACCTCAAGCTCTACTCCGGGTATGTCTTCTATGTCTGGCTCTCCATCGTCAATCTCTTTATGGTCTCAGTCTTCTGGGGATTCATGGCCGACACCTGGTCGCTCGAGCTCGCCAAAAAACTCTACCCAACCATCGGAGTCGGAGGCACCCTCGGCGCCATCCTCGGCTCATACACCGCATGGACCACCGCCGACCTCATCGGACCCATCTGGCAAATGCTCGCCGCGTGCCTCTGCTTCGAGGGCGCGATTCAAACCATGCGCCGCGTCAAGCAGACGACTACCCAACACCAACAACCAGACCGCTCACCACAAAACCAGCCCATCGGAGGCACCTGGCACCAAGGCGCCACCACCCTCCTCCGCTCACCCTATCTCCTCGGCATTGGTCTCTACATCACCCTCGTCGCCGTCAGCTCCACACTCATCTACTTCACCCAAGCCAACATCGTCTCCGAAGCCGAGGAAGAACTCACGCAACGCATAGCCCTCTTCGCGCAGCTCGATCTCTACGCGCAAATAGCCACCCTCCTCGTCCAGCTCTTCGTCACCGCCAAGCTCATCAAACACCTCGGGATCGCCTTCGCGCTATCTATCATCCCCATCATCACCCTGCTCGGATTCATCGCCCTTGCGTGGGTCTCGGATCAACCCGACATCGAACCCTGGCAGGTCTTTGCCGTTCTTGCAATCTTCAGCGCTGTCCACCGTGCCACACGCTACGCGATCATCCGTCCGGCGCGCGAAACCCTCTTCTCTGTGGTTTCTCGACACGAGAAATACAAATCTAAACCCATCATCGATGTCTTCCTCTATCGCGGAGGAGATGTCGCAGGCACCGGGATCGAGTCCGCACTCGCCGGCGCCGCTGTCGGGCTCTGGGGGATGGTGATGGTCGCCGCCCCCCTCGCCGCGCTCTGGTCGGGTCTCGCCATCGCGCTGGGAATTATGCAACACGCACGCAACCAATCAGTATCACCAGATACACAACCACCACAGGAGATCCCATCATGAAAACCCGCCGCGAGTTCATCGGACAAGCCGGAGCAGTCACCCTCGGAGCCGCACTCACCCCCTCGGCCCTCGCCAGCGGCCTGCTCTCCAAACCAAACAAAAAACTCAACATCCTCATGCTCGGAGGCACCGGCTTCGCAGGACCTAAAATGGTCCAGCGCGCCCTCGACAACGGACACAAGGTCACCCTCTTCAATAGAGGACAAACCGCGCCCGATATGTTCCCCGACATCGAACACATCCAAGGCGACCGCTACACCGATCTCTCAGGACTCGAAAAACTCGTCGCCGACGGCCGCCACTTCGACGCCGTCATCGACACCTTCACCTATGTCCCCAAAACCGTCACCGATACGATGGACATCCTCCTCCCGATCATGAACCAGTATGTCGTGATCTCCACCACCTCCGTCTACGCGTCCCGCACCAACCCAGGGATGGATGAGAACGGCGAGCTCGCAACCGTCTCCGACGACATCGCAGCGGGAATCACCACGCACCGAGAAGTGGGGGTCCACTACGGCGCGATGAAAGCAAGAGTCGAGCAAGCCGCCGAAGACCGATTCCCAGGAAAGGTCTGCACCATCCGGCCGGGACTCATCGTGGGAGACCGCGACACCACCGGACGCTTCACCTACTGGTCCGTCCGCGCCAGTGAGGGCGGCACCATGATCGGTCCCGGATCGGGAGAAGACTTCATCCAGATCATCGATGTCCGCGACCTCGGAGACTTCACCATCCACTGCATCGAACAACAACATATGGGCGCCTACAACGGGATCTCCCCCGCCGGACAATGGACCAGCAAAGACATGGTCGAATCCGCAACCCGCGCCGCCAAAAAGCACCTCAAGGTCGACACCAAGATCGAATGGATCGACGAAACATTCCTCACAGAGAACGGCGTCAACGCCTGGCAACACATGCCCGCATGGGTCCCCAACTCCGCACCCGGATACGAAGGACAAGGCCAGATCTCCACCGCCAAATCCATCAAAGCCGGACTCAAAACAAGACCACTCGAAGACTCCCACTGGAACGCACTCAACTACTACAAAACCCGAGGCCCAGAAATCCTCGCTGAACACGGCGAAGAACAACACAAAGGCTGGCTCCGCGCCATCCGAGGCGGACTCAACCCACAACGAGAACAAGAAGTCCTCAAACTCTGGGTCAACCGCGCCAACGGTTAACCCTCATCCACAAACTCCGCGTTGGTGTGCCGAGTGCGATCAACGAGCAGCTTAAGCAGCTCCGGCCGTGCATAATGCCCGCTCGGATCAAAGTTCTGCCGCTCCCGATCCACAAACCCCCGCTCAAGCTCAACCACAAACACATCCTCCGTGTCCGCCTGAGGCTCAAGCAACCAACTCCCGTCCGGATTCGCCGCCGCTGATCCGCCGTTGTGCAGGATCTCGTCCTCATCAAGGACAATCCGATCACGGTGGGGGACCGAACTAGGGATATCGCTCGCGCGGATTAGCGTCGATGCGCTCAGCACATAACTCCGCGACTCACGCGCCACAAAGCGCGTGATGTCCTGCGTGTTCACAACTCCCCCAGGCCAGATCGCGATGTGCAGGTTCACCCCCAGCGCCTGCATCGCCGCGCGAGGCAACGGCATCCAGTTCTCCCAGCAGTTGAGCGATCCAATCAGGAACCCGTGACAGTCGTGCGCCACCAACCCGTGCCCGTCTCCCGGCGCCCACGCCAATCGCTCCTCATACGTCGGCATCAACTTCCGATGCACACTCACGATTTCACCCGAATCATTGATCGTTACCGCGCTCGCAAAGATCGAGTGCCCACCCCGATCCATCGGCCGCTCCGCAACCCCGATCACCACCCAGATCCCGTGCTCGCGCGCCGCATCACAGATCGAATCCAGATCCCCCCGCTCGATCTGCACCGATTCCTGCAGATACAACGCGTGCAGTTCTTTCTGATCCTGCGCATCAAACCGCGCCCCGTCCGTCCGCGACAACCAGACCGGATACGCCGGGAGGAAGGTCTCCCCAAACGCCACAATCTTCGCCCCGCGCGAAGCCGCGAGCCCGATCGCGTCCACCGCTTTCGCCGTCGTTGCTACGCGATCCAACAGTACAGGAGAAACTTGTGCCAGCGCCGCTTTCATGGATTCACCACCTCAATTGAAAAGGGACCCACATCCGTGAGCCCCTCAAGTCATCGATCATACCCGATCAAGCGCCCTATCAAGCAATCGTCACCTTCTCATCCAGATACACATCCTGGATCGCGTTGAGCAGCGCCGCGCCTTCATTTCGAGGACGCTGGAACGCCTTGCGTCCCGAGATCAGCCCCATGCCACCAGCACGCTTGTTGATGACCGCCGTGGTCACCGCGTCCTTGAGATCGCTCGCGCCCTTGGACTCGCCGCCCGAGTTGATCAGCGGCGACCGACCCATGTAGCAGTTCGCGACCTGGTATCGGCACAGATCAATCGGATGCCCGCCCTGACCCTTCTCATCGCTCGAGTTCAGATCGGTGTAGATCCCCGTGTTGAACTTGCCGTATGAAGAATCGCCCGAGTTGAGCGCCGTGTACCCGCCGTTGTTGGTCGGGAGCTTCTGCTTGATGATGTCCGCCTGGATCGTCACGCCGAGGTGGTTCGCTTGCGAGGTCAGGTCTGCTGAAGCGTGGTAGTCCACGCCGTTGACCTTGAACGCGCTGTTGCGGATGTAGCACCAAAGAATGGTCACCATGCCGTAGTCGTGCGCTTCAGCGAACATGTCCGCGACATACTGGATCTGTGCTTCCGATTCATCGGACCCGAAGTAGATCGTCGCGCCGACCGCCGCCGCGCCCATCTCCCAGCACTGCTTGATGTTCCCGAACGGGATCTGGTTGAAGGTGTTCGGATAGGTCATCAGCTCGTTGTGGTTGAACTTGACGATGTACGGGATCTTGTGCGCGTACTTCCGAGCCGTCGCGCCCAGCACGCCGAAGGTCGAAGCCACCGCGTTGCACCCGCCCTCGATCGCGAGCTCGATGATGTTCGATGGATCGAAGTAATCCGGGTTGGGAGCAAAGCTCGCACCCGCCGAGTGCTCGATGCCTTGGTCCACAGGCAGGATCGAGGTGTACCCCGTCCCCGCCAATCGCCCGGTATTGAGAATCCGCTGGTAGTTGTTGAGCACATTCTGGTTGCGATCCGTCATCGCGACCACGCGATCCACAAAGTCCCCGCTCGGCACATGCAGCCGATCCTTGGAAATCGCAGGCGAATCAAAGCTCAGCAACGCGTCGTCCTCGAGCACCTTCGCCACATCAATCGTCAGATTCGCCATCCGTGTTCTCCCACCGGCGATGATCACCGGGATTCATTTCGTGTTTCAAGTTGTGTTTCAAGCAAGACCGCCCGAGCGCGATCATCCAT
Source organism: Phycisphaerales bacterium (assembly GCA_017640485.1). Classification (GTDB taxonomy): domain Bacteria; phylum Planctomycetota; class Phycisphaerae; order Phycisphaerales; family UBA1924; genus UBA1924. The sequence continues at coordinate 14,767 of JAEPQP010000002.1, forward strand.
CCGTTCATCCTAGGCAGAGCACCACTTCAAGCGTCCCTCAAAACAGCGTCCCCTGCTCCCCCTCCTCGCCGTCGATCGCTTCGATCACCCCCGCGTCCCCCCGAGCCGCGGTCGCGACCCCTCGCCCGACCCGATGACCCGTCAGCACCCCCACGATCGGACCCCTCCCCAGCAGCCTGTCAATCTCCCGATCACTCGCCTCCCGATCCATCCACACCCCAGTCTCCTCATTCTCCAAAATCACAGGCATCCGATCATGGATCGCCCCCAAAAACGAATCGGGCTCCATCGTCAAGATCGAAAACGAATCCAACTCACTCCCGCCCTGTACCCAGCTATCCCACACCCCCGCCAGCAGCATCGCCCCCCCGTCCGCCCTCGTCACATACCAAGGCCGTTTCCGCTTCTCGCCCGCCACCTGCTCCCACTCAAAGAACCCCGAGATCGGAACCACACACCGCCGAGAACGCACCAATCCCCGAAACGCTGCCTTCTCCCGCACCGTCTCGCTCCGCGCGTTCATCATCATGGGTCCTGTGCCAGGCCCATCACTCCAAGCAGGCACCAACCCAAACCGAGCCCGTTTCGATCGGTGCGCCTGCCCCTGCTCCCCCTGCACCACAATCCCCGCCTGATCCGTCGGAGCCGTGTTAAAGCATGGAATCCCCAGATCCTCAACAGAGCACGCCGCCCGCAGAATCTGTTCGATCCGCGAGATCCCCTGCTCCTCAAACACCTGTGCAAAGCGTCCACACATGCCCAAACCATACCCGATCTCGCTCCAAAATCCGGGATTATCCCCGCTCCAATGTGCTAAACTCAGGTCCTATGCCATCAGACGACCACAACCAGACCGCCATCCGCTACGACGCGGCCCTCGCCTCCGACATCGAGACACGATGGCAGTCCTACTGGGACCAGCACCAAACCAACAAGGTCCCCAATCCCGGCGAGCCAAACTTCGACCCCTCCAAACCCAAATACTACTGCCTCGACATGTTCCCCTACCCCTCCGGCGCAGGCCTCCATGTCGGACACCCCGAGGGATACACCGCCACCGACATCATCTGCCGTTACAAATGCATGACCGGACACAATGTCCTCCACCCGATGGGATGGGACGCGTTCGGACTCCCCGCCGAGCAGTACGCAATCCAGACCGGTGTCCACCCAGAAGTCACCACCAAACAAGCGATCGACAACTTCCGCCGTCAACTCAAACGCTTCGGGTTCTCCTACGACTGGGAACGCGAGTTCGGAACCATCGACCCCGACTACTACAAATGGACCCAGTGGATCTTCCTCAAGATCTACAACTCCTGGTTCGATGTCGACGCTGACAACGGGAAAGGCAAAGCCCGCCCGATCAGTGAACTCATCGCCGATCTCGAATCGGGTGCACGCAAAGCCAAGCTCAACCCCAACGCCGCAGAGTACACCGGCGCGGGCGACCTCCCCGACGGCACCGACGCCGGAAACTGGACCACCCTCGATCGCGAAACCAAAAAAGCAATCATCGACTCCTACCGACTCGCCTACCTGAGCGAGCAAACCGTCAACTGGTGCCCCAAACTCGGGACCGCGCTCGCCAACGAAGAAGTCATCGACGGCAAGTCCGAACGCGGTGGATACCCCGTCCATCGCAAACCACTCCGCCAGTGGATGTTCCGCATCACCTCCTACGCCGACCGCCTCCTCGATGGACTCCAAGACCTCGATTGGCCGTCCTCCACCAAAATCCAGCAAGCCGAATGGATCGGAAAGTCCGTCGGCGCGGAGATCGACTTCCAAATCCTCGGCCCAGATGGATCGGAAATGGGAGAAGCCCTCCGCGTCTTCACCACCCGTCCCGACACCATCTTCGGCGCCACCTACATGGTCGTCGCGCCAGAACACCCCCTCGTCGAACTCGCGATGGACTTCGCGCCACCCGAACTCGACCTCAAGCGCCTCAACAACTATGTCGAATGGGCGCGCGACCGCTCCGATGTCGAGCGCCAAGAGAACAAAGAAAAATCGGGCGTTGACCTCGGACTCAAAGTCATCAACCCCGCGACCGGAAAGATGATCCCCGTCTGGACCTCCGACTATGTCCTCATGGGCTACGGCACCGGCGCGATCATGGCCGTCCCCGCACAAGACCAACGCGACTGGGACTTCGCAACCGAGTTCAAACTCCCCATCGTCCGAACCGTCCAACCCCCCGAAGACTTCGACGGCGAAGCATTCACCGGAACCGGACCCGCGATCAACTCCGACTTCCTCGACGGCCTCGAAGTCGAAGAAGCCAAAGCCAAAATCATCAACTGGCTCACCGACCGCAAAGCCGGCGCACCAAAGGTCAACTACAAACTCCGCGATTGGCTCTTCTCGCGACAACGCTACTGGGGTGAACCCTTCCCCATCGTCTTCGACGAATGGCAGAACCACTACCCCATCGACGAATCCCAGCTCCCCGTCGAGCTCCCGCCGCTGACCGACTACGCGCCAGTGGAATCCAACGACCCACAACCCCTCCTTGCCAAAGCCGAGGACTGGGTCAATGTCACCGCCGGACAAGTCGGAGGCGTCGATGGCTTCGACGATGACAAACCCCTCAAGCGTGAAACCAACACCATGCCCGGATGGGCCGGGAGCTGCTGGTACTACCTCCGCTACTGCGATGTGAACAACACATCCAAGATCATCAGCGACGAAGCCCAAGACTACTGGCTGGGAGATTCAGGAGTCGACCTCTACATCGGAGGCAACGAACACGCCGTCCTCCACTTGCTGTACGCACGCTTCTGGCACATGTGTTTGCACGACCTCGGCGTCCTCAAATCCGAAGAACCCTTCCGCAAACTCTTCCACCAAGGCATGATCACCTCCATGGCCTACCAACGCGGAGACAAGTCCCTCGTCCCCATCGACGAAGTCGAAAACCGAGGCACCGAAGACAACCCCCAATACACCGAGATCGCCGACGGCGCCCCTGTCGAACGCATCGTCGCCAAGATGTCCAAGTCCCTCAAAAATGTCATCAACCCCGATGATGTCATCGCCGACTACGGCGCCGACACCTTCCGCCTCTACGAGATGTACATGGGACCCCTCGAAGCCTCCAAGCCCTGGTCCACAAGAGACATTGTCGGACTCCAGCGCCTCCTCCAAAAGATCTGGCGCCTGACCACCAACGACGACGCGACCATCGCGCTCGCCGATTCAGCCGACGAAACCACCGAGAAGCAGCTCCACCGCCTCATCGCCAAAGCCGGCGCGGACATCGAGAAGCTTTCTTTCAACACCGCGATCGCCGCGATCTTTGAGTTCGTCAACATCGCCAAACCGTTGACCCGCGACCAGCTCGACCGCTTCGCCCGCGTCCTCGCGCCGTTCGTCCCACACCTCGCCGAGGAACTCTGGTCCAAGCTCGGGAACCCCCCAAGCGTCGCCCACACCGATTGGCCAACCTACGACGAATCCAAGCTCGTCGACGACGAGATCGAGATCCCCGTCCAGGTCATGGGCAAGCTCCGTTCCAAGATCATCATGCCCAAAGACGCCGACAACAAATCGATGGAAGAAGCCGCCCTCGCCGACGCGAAGATCACGACCTTCCTTGAAGGCAAGCAAGTCCGCAAAGTCATCGTCGTCCCAGGCCGCTTGGTCAACATCGTCGCCAACTGATCCGCTCAGTTCATGAGAGCACTCCTAGAGTCTCGCATGAGCCAGCCAACCAGCCCCCACGACACCTACACCTCCCCCCTCGCCGCCCGAAACGCATCCCCCGAGATGTGCAAAATCTGGTCACCCAGACACAAGTTCACCACCTGGCGCAAGATCTGGCTCGCCGTCGCCCAAGCCCAACAAGCCTGCGGCCTCGACATCACCGACCAACAAATCAACGAGATGAAAGCCAACCTCGAAGTCACCGACGAGGACATGACCGCCGCCGCCAAATACGAACGCGAACTCCGCCACGATGTCATGGCCCATGTCCACGCCTTCGGCGACAAATGCCCAAGCGCCAAAGGCATCATCCATCTGGGATGCACCAGCCAAGATGTCGTGTGCAATGGCGATCTGCTTGCAATTCACGAGTCACTCCGCCTCATCGACATGAAGATTGACCGGTGCATCTACGCTCTCGGAGACACTGCATCCAAGTATCGTTCCCTCCCGACATTAGGATTTACGCATTACCAACCTGCGCAACCTGTTACCCTCGGAAAGCGGTTGGTGATGTATGCGTATGATTTGAAACTTGCAGAAGATGGCGTCTTTAAAAATGCATTTGGACGCAATCCCCTTCGGGGAATGAAGGGTGCAACCGGTACACAAGCTTCGTTCTTGAGTTTGTTCGATAACAACACAAAGAAAGTAGACAAGTTTGAACGAAAGTTCATGGCCAACCTACTCGCTGACAAATTTCCAAACGAAAAATCAATATTGTTGATGGGTGTCCACTCAACTGTTGGGCAAACATATCCGCGAATTTGTGATGCAAACATCTTGGCAAGTCTCGCCTCCGTCGCCTCAGTCCTCCACAAAATCGCCACCGATATCCGCCTCCTCTCCAACCGAAAAGAAATCGACGAACCCTTCGGCAAAAACCAGATCGGTTCCTCCGCGATGCCCTACAAACGCAACCCCATGAAATGCGAACGCATCTGCGGCCTCACCCGCTTCGTCATGAACCTCGTCGGAAACGCCTACGACACCGCCGCCACCCAATGGCTCGAACGCACACTCGACGACTCCTCCAACCGACGCCTCTCCCTCCCCGAAGCCTTCCTTGCCTTGGACGGCGCGCTCGACCTCATGCACACCGTTGCATCCGGACTCGTCGTCAACGAAGCAATGGTCCGCAAGAACCTCATGCTCGAACTCCCCTTCATGGCCACCGAAAACATCCTCATGGAAGCCGTCAAAGCCGGAGGCGACCGCCAAGACCTCCACGAAAAAATCCGAGTCCACTCCCAAGAAGCCGGACATCGAGTCAAACAAGAAGGACTCGACAACGACCTCATCGACCGCCTCAAAGCCGACCCCGACTTCGCACCGATCCACCACATGCTTACCGAAGATCAGATCCTCAACCCCATGAACTTCGTCGGCCGAAGCGTCGAACAAACCGAACGCTTCCTCAAAGAAGTCGTCGAACCACTCAAAGAACGCTACAAAGACGAACTCAACTCCCTCGGCTCCGCCGACCGAGGCGTCTAACCCTCCGCTTTATCCTTCTCCCCAACCTTCTTCGACGGCTCCTCGTCCACCTTGTTCGCGTCAATCGGAGTGATCTCGTATTCATCGAGCGTCCCGTCCGCCAGCGCCACCACCCAAGGCGTCCAAAGCGTCACAAACGCGATCGAGAACAAGAACAACGCGATCATAAACTCCCCGAACCCACACGCCGCCCCGATCGCTGCGACCGCCCAGATCGACGCCGCCGTGGTCAAGCCCTTCACCGAACGCTTCGAGTGCAGGATTGCCCCCGCACCCAAAAAGCCAACCCCCGAGATGATGTACGACAACACACGCGTCGGATCCGCCCGGATGATCGCCTCGTCCCCGCCCGACTCGATCATCCGTTCCCCGAGCAGTGTGAACATCGCCGCCCCCGCGCCGATCAGGATCATCGTTCGGATATCCGCAGGTTTCTCAGCCCGTCCCCGCTCCCACCCGAGCAGCGCCCCAAACAACGCCGCGAGCCCAAGCCGAAGCATCACGCTCACCTTCTCGTCGTACGGCACAGACCAATCGATCTGCGCCACCGACATCCCGCTCACAAAGAAACTATGCAAAAAGTCCATTCGGCCATCATACGACCGCACGCCCGATCACGCAACCAACCCGCTCGCCCCATTCAATACCAGCCCCTGATCACGCACTCGTCCGGTCAGAATGCAACAACACCCCAGACGCGGCATCCTTCGCTTCGATCTCGCCAGCCGCCGGACCATGCCTTTTGACCATCCGCGCCCCCCGCACGATCGAAGCCCATTCCTCAGCGGTGAACGACTGAATCCCACGCTCAGATGCAAACCGAACCAGTTGAGCACGGCTATGCGTCCCCAACTTCCCATGAATCGAGTTCACATGATGCTCGATCGTCTTATCCGCTCGGCACACCAACTCCGCGATCTCATGAGTCGACATCCCCGTCGCCACATAGTGCAGAATCTCCAACTCCCGCGAAGAGAGCACCCCGAGACGGAGCAGATTTGGAGTCGAAAGCACATCAATATCATGGAACTCGCACAGACGTGTATTGACCGGCGCATCCTTCACAATCGCAAACACCCCCTTGTGACCAAACGCATCCTCATCCAGCGGAAAGACTGTGCACAGCACCCGAGCATCCGCACTGAACTGGTAGTGACTGGTCGATTCCCCCGTCTCCATCACCCGCTGGTGAATCAACGTACGCTCCTTCGCCGCCCCCATCGGTAAAATTTCATTAAGGGTTGTGCCGTGAATGTCCTCCGACGAATCCACAGTTCCAGCGACTTTCACGAACGCCTTCGTACACCAGAATAAACGGAGATCCTGGTCCCGCGCGACCGCGGCAATCCCAGGAATTTGAGCGAATACACCAAAGTCGTCAGGTCGGATAGGTCGTGTAGAAATCCCCATATATGTTTACCTCATAACTTGCTACGCAATGTTCATATCATACAGCAAGACGGAAACATCGAAACACAAAACTCGACACTGCACAACAGTGTGAACAACTCCAACCGGTCCACGCTGCACAATTTCCGATCGCACAGCGAATCGCCAAAACCAAGATGAAATGAATTACACCCGACTTTTCTAGGTATTTTCACCTCAAACACCAGGGGTTCTACGGATATACGACCGCCGATTTCCCCCAGAAATGAGCACGAAGATTCCAGTCGTGCGCAAAAATGCGCCAGTCCATCGCAATCAAGCCCAAGTTAGTTATTCATTCAATGAGCAAATTCTGATCAGCAATAAAATTATTTTTTATCACCTTTCCACACCCAAAAACACCCCCAATCAAGCGCGCCAGCCCCGCTTGGATCCAAAACTGACAACAAACCACGCCCCGGATGAGCCCCGCACGATCCATCCCACGCACGCGCCGCGAGCCCGCAAGCATGGCAGTGGATGCCAAAAAAAATACAAACAAACCAACTGAATGAGCGACCAGACCATCCATGGTTTCTCGCCCGCCCGTCCCACACACCCCATCAACCCATCTACTATACCGCTCGCGCGATCGAACCAAACCACGCTCGCGTGCGGATACAACACACCCGCGATCGTTGCGGGAACATCGCATTCACTCACCCTCGAAGGGCACACCACCCAACAGGAGAGTCCTATGGCAGCTCGCACCGGAGCAAGCGTCGGCGTCGCCGTCACCATCACAGTCCTTGGCGCATTCGCACTCGGATTCTTCGTCACCACCATGGTCTTCTACGGCCAAGCTCAACGCGCCCAAGGTGATCTCGCGACCGCCAACGACAGCTACAAGCAGTTCGTCTCCCCAGACCAACGCGAGCACGCCATCATCCGCGCCATCCTCGAAGAAGCCCGCGCCGACGGCAACAAAACCGTCGTCGAGTACCTCGCCGGGAACCGCTCCGAGCTCGTCGCCTCCATCACCGGAGACTCATCCACCCAGATGACCCAACTCCGCGATCAACTCAACCAACTCCCAGACATCGCCGAAGGATCCCTCCTCGACCTCGTCGAGAAGAAGAACAGCGAGATCGAATCGCTCACCGAGCGTCTCCAAGAAGCCGAAGACCAACGCCGCGCCGCACAGCAAGCCGCGGAATACGAAGCCAACCGCGTCGCCTCGATCGAGTCGGAGTTCAACTCCACCGCCGAAGTGATGCAAGCCAATGTCTCGGACTACTCCGACCGCGTCGTAGGACTCGAAGGCACACTCAACCGCATCGAAGGCCGCTACACCAGCCGCATCGAAGAAACCGAGTCCGACACCGCGACCGCACTCAACGACATGCAAGCCCGTCTCGACGACTCCATCCGCGACAACCGCATCCTCCGCGATCAACTCGCACGACTCCGAGGCGAAGGCAAGTCCGACCGCCTCAAACCAGTCAACGAAGCCGAACTCGTCGACGGCCGAATCGACCAAGTCATCTCCGCAGACGACGAAGTCCTTCTCTCCATCGGACGCAACCAAAAAGCCGTCCTCGGCATGACCTTTGCCGTCTACGACAACGCCACCGAGATCCGCATCGACAGCCTCGGAAACTACCCAGCAGGCAAAGCCGTCATCGAGATCATCGAAGTCGAAGACGACTTCTCTCGTGCACGCATCATCTCCTCCTCAGAAGGCAACCCGATCCTCCGCAACAATGTGATCGCCAACGCCGTCTACGACCCATCCAAAACCTACAAGTTCGTCGTTGATGGCCTCTTTGATATCAACGGCGACGGCATCGCGTCCGGTTTCGAAACCGATGAACTCGAAGCACTCATCCAGCAGTGGGGAGGCACCATCGAAGACGAGGTCGTTGGTGACATCGACTTCGTCGTCCTCGGCGAAAAACCAGTCCTCCCACCACCTCCAGGACCAGGCGCACCGATCGCGACCATGCAGGAATATGTCCGTCTCCAACGCGAAATCCAGCGCTACGACGACCTCATGCTCCGCGCCGAAGACGCCTCGATCCCGCTCCTGAACGCCAACCGCCTCCAAACACTCATCGGCGACTTCCCGAACTGATCCAACAAACGCGATCCAGTTCAGGTGCGTTCTTGCGTTCATCACAATCGAGTAAAGCGCTGGTGACCCATGGCCCGTGACCCAAGAGGGACCCTCTCGCCCCTCCAACAACATGTCACCCAGCCCCTCACCTACGCCGCAATGCGCACGGCGCTATTGCCCGCACACCTCTTCCCACTCCCCGCCGTCCTCCGCGCCGCAAGCACACTCGGAAACAAGTTCGGGAACGCACGCTTCAACAAGAAACGCGTCGATCAAGCCATCGCGCGCCTCGAAATCGCGTTCCCCGAGATGACCCTCGAGCAGCGCCAGGACCTCGTCTCCAAAGCGTACGAACACCTCGCGATGCTCGCCGTCGAACTCGCTGTCACCCCAAGACTCCTGAGCGAAGACGCCTGGACCGACTATGTCCAGCTCGGAAACCTCCAGTCCGTCATGCGACCCCTCCTCGACGGCCGACCCTCCCTCCTCCTCACCGGACACTGCGGCAACTGGGAAATCATCGGATACACCATGGCGCTGCTCGGCTTCAATATGCACGCCATCTACCGACCCCTCGACCTCAGACCCGCCGACGACTGGGTCCGACAAACCAGATCACGCCGAGGACTCGATCTCCTCGACAAGTTCGGAGTCATGCGGGCCATGCCCGAACTCATGGCCCGCGGCGAAGCCGTCGCCTTCGTCGCCGACCAGAACGCCGGGGACCGAGGACTCCAAGTCCCATACTTCGGACGCCTCGCATCGAGCTACAAATCCATCGGACTCACCGCCCTCCAGTACGACGCCAACATCCTCATCGGACAAGCACGCAGACTCCCAACCACCCCAGGCACCGACCAATCCATGCGCTACCGCATCGAGGTCATCGACCAGTTCTCCAGCGACGACTGGAAAGACCAGCCCGACCCTCTTTTCTACATCACCGCCCGCTACCGCCGCTCAATCGAGCAGATGATCCGCAATACCCCGGAACAGTACCTCTGGATGCACCGAATCTGGAAGAGCAGGCCGCGCCACGAACGACTCAACAAACCCTTCCCAGAGTCCCTCAAACGCAAGCTCGCCGATCTCCCCTGGATAACCGACGACGAACTCGCACGACTCATCGACCGCTCCGACCGCGACCGCGCCTACATGGCCGAGCACAACATCACGCATTTCAAGTAAGATTCTGATTCATACGCACAAGCACAGGGACACCAATGGACGACCAACAACAAGACAGCTACGACGAAGGACGCCTCTCCGATGTCCGAGTCCTCATCGTTGACGATGAACGCGACATCCTCGAATCCTTCGACGCTGCATTCCAATCCGAAGACGCCCTCACCCTCACCGCCGCCGACGGCGACGAAGCCGTGCGCATCTGCAACGAGGACCCACCCGACATCGTCATTCTCGACATGATGCTCCCCAAACGATCCGGATTCCTCGTCCTTGAACGCATCAAAGGCCTCGAATCCTCACCCATCGTCATCATGGTCACCGCCAACGAAGGACAACGCCACCAGGCCTACGGCGAATCCCTCGGCGTCGACGCCTACCTCCAGAAACCCGTCCCCCTCTCACTCCTCCTCGATAAAGCCGTTGAACTCCTCGACGCCCGCGACGATGCCCTCGACACACTCGAAGACGAATAGAAGAAGACGAAACACTCCTCCCCTACACTCCCAAGCCATGGCCAAATCCAAAAAACGAATCCTCGTCTTCATCAAGCCCAAAAACATCGATAACCCCATCGAAGGCAATCACCCCCTCGGCTCACCCAAAGAAGTCTGCAAAGAACTCGCACGATTCAACACCCTCCCCGACGGCGCCACCCTCACCCGCATGGGAACCATGGTCCTCCACGGCCCCGGATACACCGTCGAATACGCACAAGGCCACGACACCCTCCAGCAAGCCATGGTCGTTGTCTACAACACCGACTTCGCTTGGCCCGTCCTCCAACGAATCTGCAAAGCCACCGGATGGAAAATGCAAGACACCGACTCCGGCCAAGTCTTCGGCTAACCACCCCAGCCCAACCCCCTCCAAGTACTCAAAATCCCGCCTAATTTCCGCAAATCCAGCAGATTACCGGATTTACGCCATCTTCACTCAACCACACCGCTCCGCATCGCCGATAGCAAAAGGTCGCGAACATACGCTCGCGCAACAACTTACACACTCCCATATGTTCCAAGGGGTACAAAGATGACGACCACCAATCGACGACGCTACGAGCGTGCACCCGCCGAGATCGCCTGCAAATGCCGTCGAAGCGCCAACACCCTCTACGCCCCCGCCCAGACCATCAACCTCTCCCCAGGCGGAGCCGCCCTCGAACTCACCTCTCCAAGATCTACCCAAGTCGGCGACCGCCTCGCCCTCGCCTTCAACTCCCCGACCTGCCCCATCCTCAGCGCCAACAAAATGATCAGCGCCACCGTCGTCCGCGTCACCCCGATCAATCACGACCGCCAACACATCGCCGTCGAGTTCGACGCCCCTCAGTTCAACCTCACTGAACTAATCTCCCCCCCATCAATCCAATCCCCACAGCGACGCGCCGCCTGACACACGATCAGAAACTCACCGAAGGCACCTCCCGCACCGTCGCTTCCTCGATCTCGAAGTACTCCGCTTTCTCAAAGTTGAACACCCCCGCGATCAGCACGCTCGGGAAGGTCTCGACCGCCGTGTTCATATCCCGCACATTCCCGTTGTACAACCGCCGCGTCGATGCGATCCGATTCTCAGTCTCCGCGAGCTCCTGCTGCAACTCGATGAACTGGGTATCCGCTTTAAGATCCGGGTATTGCTCCACAACCACAGACAACTGCTTCATCGCCCCGATGAGCATCCCCTCATCCTTTGCCTGTGATTCAGGAGACCCTTCATTCGCAACACACGCATTCCGCGCCGCGATCACACTCTCGAGCGTCTCGCTCTCGTGCGCCGCGTAGCCCTTGACCGTGTTGACCAGATTCGGGATCAGGTCATACCGACGCTTGAGCTCCACATCAACTCCAGACCACGAATCCTTGAGGTGCTGACGGATCCGCACCAGCGAGTTGTACACCCCGACACCCCACAGCAGCACAATCAGCCCGATCGCAACCACCACTCCAAGCGTAATCCAAAGTCCAATCATGACAGCTTCCCTTCTTCTAAATCCTCAACCAAATAGTCAGGCCAGCGCCCAAGAAACTCCAGCGTCCAACCAAGCGACCCGACAAACCGATCCGCGTCCCAAACAGAATACCCGTCCGACAAACAGATCCGTCCGCGCTCAATATCAATCAAGCCGGGCTCCGTTTCCAGCAAGAACTCAATCATCCGCTGATGCACAACATCATACGCGAACTTCCTGCTGTCACATTTCACATAGTACTTCTTCGAGAACTCCGAGCTCTCAAAGTCAATATCGTTCTTCCCAAACAGCGACGCGATCCGATCAAACACACCCTCCCTCCGGATCAGTAGGTCAGGCATCTGCGCATACCCCGTGTCATAAATAAAGTAACTGAACCGATGCGTCACGATCCGCGTCCTCGTCCGTGTCCGACCCTTCGAGTCCGTCGTCGTGTAGGTCTCGCGCGTCTTGTAGGTATAGTCGCCCGCCGTCACCCGCCCGCTCAGCTCCCCGTTCTCGATGATCCCAGAGATCGTGTTGTACGCCCGCTTCGCGAACCCGCGCTGGAACAGCTCGATGTGATAAAACTCCTCGTCGTGCGACGCGTTGGGTTCAGGACGAAACACCAGCCCATTCCGCTCCGCGAACGCGACCATCGCCGCGAGCCGAGCCGCCGCCCGCGCCTTCGCCTTCTCCGCTTCCTTGATGATCCAGTAGATCATCCCCACCAGCAGCACAACGCCGACCGCCCCCAGCCCGATCGTCCCCAAGATTCCAACCGCCTCAATCATCTCCATTCATCATACTTCTTCGTAATCTGCAACACCAGATTTCACCCTCTTTTCACACGCAAACCCCTACAATACAACATGCTCTGGCAACCCTCCATCCCCGATTCCTACCACACGCTCTCCGAAGCAGAGCTCACCGCGCGCATCGAAGACCGCCGCAAACAACTCGCCACCAAACTCCTCATCCTCGGCCACCACTACCAGATGGACTCCGTCGTCCAGCACGCCGACTTCATGGGTGACTCACTCAAGCTCGCACAACTCGCCGCGTCCGTCGTCGAAGACCGCGCCGCCGCAGGAACCCCCGTAGAACACATCATCTTCTGCGGCGTCCACTTTATGGCCGAAACCGCCGACATCCTCACACCCGACTCCGTCCAGGTCATCCTCCCAGACCTCTCCGCAGGATGCTCCATGGCCGACATGGCCGACTACGAACAAACCGTCGAAGCATGGGAGGTCATCCACGAATCACTCAAAGACCAAGGATGGACTGGACGCATCATCCCCATCACCTATGTCAACTCCACCGCCGCCATCAAAGCTTTCGTCGGAGATCACGGCGGCGCCTGCTGCACCTCCTCCAATGCCGGACAAGTCTTCGAATGGGCCATGAACGGCGGCACCGAACCCCGCAAACCAGACGAAGACATCAAAGTCCTCTTCCTCCCCGACCAACACCTCGGACGCAACACCTCCGCCGCCTTCGGCATCGATGTCGTCAACAACACCTGCGTCTACGACCCCAAGAAAACAGAACGCGGCGAACCCCTCGGCGGAGCGTCCGCCGAGCAGTTATACAACGCCGCAACCATCTTGTGGGCAGGACATTGCAGCGTCCACAAACTCTTCGCACCAGAACACTGCGCCCAGATCCGCGAAGACAACAAGAACCTCGAAGCCGGGATCGAACCCATGCAGATCCTCGTCCACCCCGAGTGCTGCAAAGAAGTCGTCGACCTCGCCGACCTCGCCGGATCCACCGAGTTCATCATCAACACGATCAAGAACGCTCCCCCCGGATCCCGCTGGGCCATCGGCACCGAAGTCCACCTCGTCAACCGCCTCGCAAACGCCCACAAAGAGCGAGGCGTCGAGGTCACCATGCTCTCCGATTGTCAGTGCCTCTGCACCACCATGTACCGCATCAACCAGCCCCATCTCCTCTGGATCCTCGACGGCCTCTGCGCCCTCACCCCCGAAGGCACCCCCAACAAAGACAACAAGCAAATCGTCAACAATGTCGTGAGCGTCCATCCCGAAGCCCAGAAGCTCGCGATCCTCGCCCTCGATCGCATGCTCTCCCACACCGGCACCGGCGCCGTCAAAGCATAACCCGCGCCAAACCCCTCCCGCAACAACCCCCCGTGTGCGGAAATCTCGCCCCCACCAAAACTTCCCGCACGATTCGAGCGATCCCCATCGAATCGCCGATTGTTCCACGTGGAACATCCGCGCGACCATTCTGACCAATCCAAAACCCAGGACCTCGCCTCCGAGATCTCGCGAGCCGGATTTTTCATCGCAGGCATTGTCCTCATCGTCGCCGCCGCGATCCTCCCGCTCCGCGCCGATCTCGAATGGACCACCCACCAGCGCAACCTCGCGCTGGTTCAGGAACAAGAAAACGCCGCACGAAACGCGTCGTACCAGCAGATGATCGACGCGATCGATCAGCAAAATCCCGACACGCTCCGATTGCTCGCCCAGTCCAACCTCGGCGTGATCCCCGCCGATCACAACGCGCTGGTCGCGCCAGGCGCGAAGCCCGACCCGATGGTGTTCGAGCTTCTGGAACCGACGCCGTTGGATCGTCCGGAGTTCGCGCCGCGTTACTCTCGGCTTGAGCGTTTGGTCATGGTCCCCGAAACCAGGTTGTGGGTCATCGCGGGTGGGATGCTGCTGGTGTTGCTGGGATTGCTGCCGCAAGCGAAGCCGTCGCCGCGTGCCCAGACCCGCCGGGTCGTCCACGCCGGCTAGAGTGTGCGATGCCATCTGCGCGATCAGTTCAGAACTATCCTGTGATTGTCGGCCCGACCGCCGGGGGGAAGACGGCGTTGTCGATCGCGCTGTGCCGAGAATACGAACGCCGAGGACTCCCAGCGGGACACGCCGTCGCGGCAGATGCGTACCAAATCTATCGAGGCATGGACATCGGGACCGCGAAACCGACGGCCGAGGAACGCACGCAAGCCGAGCATCATCTGATTGATCTGGTTGATCCGAGTGAGCGATTCACAGTCGCGGATTGGCTTGAGCATGCCGAGGGGGTGACGGATCGATTGATCGAGGATGGCATCCATCCGGTCGTCGTCGGCGGGACAAACCTCTATATCCAAACCTTTCTCGACGGCATGTTCCACGCGCCGGAGCCGAGCGATGAAGTCATGGCGCAGGTCGAAGCCATGGAACAAGCTGAGCGCCGCGCGAAGTTGCTGGAGGTTGATCCAGAGGCGCACGAGCGGATCGATTCCAATGATCTGCGTCGGACCCGGCGAGCGCTCGCGGTGTATCTCCAGACCGGGACGCCGATCACCGAGCTGCAGCGCCAGTGGGATCAGGAGGATCATGCGCGCGAGGACGCGATGCTGATCGGATTGCACTGGCCGAGCGAAGAGATCAATCCGAGGATCAACGCGCGCGTCAAGCACATGATCGAGCTGGGATTGGTCGAAGAAGCTCGTGGCTTGTGGGAGTCGGGGATGCTCGGCGATCAGGCGTCCCAAGCGATTGGGTACAAGCAACTCATCGAGCACTTCGAGGGTCGGTGCTCACTCGACGATGCGATCGAGCGGATCAAGATCGACACGCGCCGATTCGCAAAGAACCAACGCACTTGGCTCAAGCGTTTCCGGGGCAGACGGCACGGTTCGATCTGGATCGACGCACCGGGTCGAGATGCGGATACCATGGCTCATGAGATTGTGGATCGGCTGATGGAACCCAGCGGCTGACTGGGCGAGATGAAGGGACGAAAGCTCGAATGGACTCTTGGCATCTGCTGCTTGATATTCTGATTCTGCTCGGCGGGGCGCTCGTGCTCGGGGTGGTGTGTGAACGGCTTCGGCAGTCGCCGATCCTTGGGTATCTCGCGGCGGGGACGCTGCTGGGTCCCAACGCGTTGCAGATCGTTTCGACCGCTGATGAGGTGACGGTGCTCGCGGAGCTTGGGGTGGCGCTGCTGCTGTTTACCATCGGGCTCGAGTTCTCCTGGCCGCGGCTCAAGAAACTCGGTTCGGCGGCGTTCGGAGGCGGGACGGGGCAGGTGCTGGTGACGCTCGGGCTCGCGGCGGGGTGCGCGATGATCCTTGGTTTGAACTTCCGTTCCTCGCTCGCGATCGGTGCGATCGTGGCGCTGAGCAGCACAGCGGTGGTGCTCAGGCTGTTGATTTCGCGCGCCGAGATCGAGAGTGCGCACGGGCGTTTTGCGCTTGGGATCCTGCTGATGCAGGATGTCGCGGTGGTGCCTTTGGTGCTGCTGGTGACGGTGATCGGCGAGGGTGGATCACTCCAAGAGATGAGCAAGGATATCTCGCTGGCGATCGTGGGGGCGCTCGGGCTGGTGGCGGTGTTGTATGTGCTGCTCAACAAGGTCGCGCCGAAGGTGATGGGGCTCGGCGAGATGCAGCGGAACCGGGACCTGCCGATCTTGCTTGCGATCGTGATCGGTCTGGGTTCAACATGGGGATCGCACAAGCTCGGCTTGTCTCCGGCGCTGGGGGCGTTCGTCGCAGGGATGATCCTCGCGGAGTCTCCTTTTGCGACGCAGATGCGCGCCGATATCGGATCGATCCGTACGCTGCTGGTGACGCTGTTCTTCAGTTCGATCGGGATGCTCGGCGATCCGGCGTGGTTCCTGAGTCATCTGCCGCAGGTGCTCGGGTTTGTCGCGGCGATTGTCATCGGCAAGAGCGTGGTGATTTGGGCTGTCCTCAAGAGCTTCGGGCTTACGCATCGGCACGCGCTGGCCGCGGGAATTTGTCTTGGTCAGGTCGGGGAGTTCTCGTTTGTGCTCGCGGCGGTGGCGCGGGGGACGGTGATCAGCGAGGAGATGTTCACGCTGATTATTTCGTCCACGATTGTGACGCTGTTTTTGACGCCGTATCTGGTGGCGTTTGCGCCGAGGGTGTCGGGCGCGGTGGTTGGGGTGCTCGAACGCGCGGGGGTTGTGAAAGCGGGGGCGCTTGAGACGGTCGGGGAGCAATCAGCGGCGAGCGATCGGTTGGTGGTGATCGGGTTTGGTCCTGCGGGCGAAGCGGTGGCGCACGCGCTGGACGGGCACGAGGATCGGGTGACGGTTCTGGATCTGAACCCTTCGAGTATCCGTCGCGCCAATCAGCTGGGGTACTCGGCGCACATCGGGAACGCGGCTCAGGCGGAGGTGCTCGAGCATGCGGGTGTTGAGAACGCGAGCGCGGTGGTGGTGACGGTTCCGGATCCCGGCGCTGCGCGGGAGATCGTGGAGCTTGTGAGGACGCTGGCGCCGGGGGTGCACATCATCGCGCGGGCGCGGTACCACCGGTTCTTCGAGGACATCCAGCGCGGCGGGGCGGATGATGTGGTGAACGAGGAGTGGATCGTGGGCGCGATCCTCGCGTCGCGTGTGCGGGCGCGTTTGCGCAAGAGCGAGCAAGTTGATGAGGCTGTGCTTGAGCAAGAGGACGACCGATCCAGCGATCAGCCGCTGGATGATCAGGACTGATTAGTCGTCGAGGGAGATGGACTTGGGTCCTTCTTTGCCTGCGGTGCGTTCCATGTAGCCGTCGCCTCGTTTTTCGTATTTGGTGAATCCGAGTCGGTCGAGGTTCTCGTTGGAGAGCTGTGATTTGCCTTTCATGTCGGACCATTTGCCGGCGATGTTTGGGGGCTGGATTACGCGCTCGACGGGACGGCCCTCGTGCTCGGTGAGCGCGTCTTCGGACATCTGCTGGATGATCTCGAAGGTGGGTTCGCCGGTGGGTTCGCCTTGCTCGTTGAGGTATTGGTAGACATAGATGGGCATGTGGTGATCCTGATGGGGGGCCTGATTCTGCTTGTATTCTAGGGGAGTTTGAGGCCGAGGGTGGATTCGAGGATCTGTGCTTTGGTGAGGGTTTCGCGCCACTCGGATTCGGGGTCGGAGTCGGCGACGATTCCCGCGCCGGTGCGATAGGTGAGTGTTGCGGTTTCGAAGCTGTCGGGGGAGGCCGGGGAGGGGGTGCCTTGGATGTGGAGGGTTCTGATGTTGACGGACGCGTGGAATGATCCGTCTGGATCGAGCGCGAGTGTTGATCCGCAGTACGGGCCTCGGTCGTCTTGGTGGGGGTGGAGTTGGGACTCGAGTTCGTGGATGATCTGCATCGCACGGACTTTGGGAGCGCCGGTGATGGATCCTGGGGGGAAGGTGGCGCGGAGGATGTCTGCGAGGTTGGCGGATGGTTTGGGTGTGGAGGTGATGGTTGCGGTGGCTTGGTGGACGGAGTTGTGGTGGGTGGTGATCTGACGAGGGTTGGTGACCTTGACGGAAGCGGGGATGGAGATGCGGGTGAGATCGTTGCGCATGAGGTCGGTGATCATGTTGAGCTCGGCGCGGTCTTTCTCGGAGTGGTAAAGGAGGGCGGGGTCGGTCGATGCGGGGCTGGTGCCTTTCATCGGGGTGGTGGTCAGCACGTTGTCGCTTGGCGAATAGGTGAGGAAGGATTCGGGCGAGAGGGAGATGATCGCGTGGCGGGTGTGTGGGTTGGTATCGAAGCAGATGCAAGAGCCTTGCGCGGGGGCAGTCTGGGTGAAGAGGTGCTGGGCGAGTGACTGGGAGGACCCGACGAATGGGACGGTGATGGGGTGGGTGAGGTTGACCTGGTAGATGTCCCCGGCGGCGATGTACTCTTTGGCGCGGGTGACCATGTGGGTGTAGGTGTGCATGGGGATCAGTGTGGTTTGGGTTGGGTCGATCGAGTATGGGTGCGCGGGGAGTTCTTGTTGAGCCGGATCGATGGGGCGGGCGCGCTGGGCGATGATGTCGGGGAAGGTGGAATCGGGGCGCGGGACCGTGGGCTCGATCGTCGAGGCGAGGTTGTACGCGAGGGTGATGATCCAGTGATTGGATGGGTGCTGGTCGATCAGGGACTGAAGATCGGAGAGTGGGTCTGATTCAGGATCTGATTCTGGATCTGGGGCGTTCCTGATGAGGTGGGTATCGAGGATGTGGAGATGGGAAGCGCGAGACCCCAGACCCGAAAGGATCGAGCGATGGATTTGGTTGGTCGCGGTCGGGGTGGTCACGGGAGATGGTATGGCGGGTGGTCTATTGATAATGTCTGGGTCAGGGAGTTCTGATACACTGATTGGTGATTGCGTGCGGCGGATCGTGCGTTTTGGAGTGTGATTGGAGCAGGTGCGCGATGGCAAAGAAGAAGCGTTCAAAGAAGGGATCGAAAAAGACGACCAAGAAGACCACGCATCAGGGGAAGGGGGCGGGGAAGAAGACGGGGAAGAAGGCGGTCAAAAAGATCGGGAAGAAGGTTGCGAAGAAAGCGGCTGGAAAGAAATCGGGGGACGGGAAGAAAATGAGCAAGAAGAGCGCGAAGCGTCACGCGGGTGCGGTGCGGAAGAACGCGCCGCGCAAAAGCGGGAAGAAGGTTGCACGCAAGGGGGGCAAGGGCGCCGGTCAAACAAGGAAGTCAACGGGCAAGCGCGTCAAGCGTGTGGTTGCGGGGAAGATGGTGTATGCGTTCGGGGCGCGGACGGAGGGGGACGGGTCGATGCGCGCGCTGCTGGGCGGGAAGGGCGCGAATCTCGCGGAGATGACAGCGCTCGGGCTTCCTGTGCCTCCTGGGTTCACGATTACGACGGAGGCGTGCGCGGAGTACTACTCGAACAAGAAGCGGGTTCCCAAGCGGCTCATGGAAGAGGTGGGCTCGCAGATGCGGGCGCTGGAGAAGCAGCGCGGGAAGGTGTTCGGGGATGAGGGTGATCCGTTGCTGGTGTCGGTGCGGTCGGGTGCGGCGGCGTCGATGCCTGGGATGATGGACACGATTCTGAATCTTGGTTTGAATGATCGTTCGGTGCGCGGGCTCGCGGAACTGACGGGCAACGAGCGGTTCGCGTTTGATGCGTATCGACGGCTGATCAACATGTTCGGGAATGTGGTGATGGGGGTGGAGCACAGTTACTTCGAGCAGGCGTTTGACATTATCAAGGAACGCTACGGGGTGGAGGCGGATACGGATGTTCCTGCGGAGGGGCTGCGGGATGTGTGCGAGTCGTACAAATCGGTGTACGAGATGCATGTCGGGAAGAAGTTCCCCCAGGATCCGATGGTGCAGCTCAAAGCGGCGGTCGAAGCGGTCTTCGGGTCGTGGATGGCGGAGAAGGCGGTGACCTTCCGCGCGATCGAGGGGCGCCGGAATGAGGCGATCCGTGGGCTGACGGGCACGGCGGTCAATGTACAGGCGATGGTGTTCGGGAATATGGGCGATGATTGCGGGACGGGTGTCGCGTTCACGCGGAATCCTTCGACAGGTCAGAACACATTCTTTGGGGAGTTCCTGGTCAATGCGCAGGGGGAGGATGTGGTCGCCGGGATCCGGACGCCGAGGCCTGTCGCGGAGATGCGCGGGTGGAACACGAAGTTGTATGCGCGGCTCCTTGAGATCAAGAGCATTCTTGAGGGGCATTACCGCGATGTGCAGGACATCGAGTTCACGATTGAGTGCGGCGAGTTGTTCATGCTCCAGACGCGGACGGGCAAGCGGACGGGGATGGCGGCGGTGAAGATTGCGTGTGATCTGGTGCGGGAGAAGTTGATCACTGAGGAGGAAGCGCTGCTTCGGGTGCCTGCTTCGGATCTGATTCAGTTGCTGCTGCCGTATTTTGATCCGAACGCAAAGGCGGACAACGAGGCGCTCACGGTCGGGCTCCCGGCGTCTCCGGGCGCTTCGGTCGGGCATCCGGCGTTCACGGCGGAGGAAGCCGTGGAACGGGCGGCGCGGGGGGAGAAGGTGATCTTGGTGCGCAAGGAGACGAGTCCGGAGGATGTGGACGGGATGAACAGCGCGGCGGGGATCCTGACGAGCACTGGGGGGATGACTTCGCACGCGGCGGTGGTCGCGCGCGGGTGGGGCAAGTGCTGCGTCGCGGGTGCGAGCGGTGTACACATCCATGAGGAGGAGGGTGTCTTCGAGGTTGGTGGTCGGACCTTTGGGCGCGGGGATCTGATCTCGATTGATGGATCGACAGGGGAGCTGTTCTCGGGGTCGCTCGCGAGGGTTGAGCCTGAGGGGATCTCGGGTGACTTTGCGAAGTTGATGCGCTGGGCGGACAAGCATCGGACGCTCGCGGTGCGGACGAACGCGGATACGCCTGCGGATGCGGCGCGTGCGCGTTCGTTTGGGGCGCAGGGGATCGGGCTGACGCGGACGGAGCACATGTTCTTTGAGGGGGAGCGGATCGTGGCGATGCGGGAGATGATCCTTGCGGAGACAACGGCGGATCGTGAGCTGGCGCTCGAGAAGTTGCTCCCGTTCCAGCGCGAGGACTTTGTGGGGATCTTCACGGCGATGAAGGGGCTCCCGGTGACGATCCGGTTGTTGGATCCTCCGTTGCACGAGTTCTTGCCGCACGAGCAGGAGGCGATCCAGCGGGTGGCGGTGAATCAGGAGTTGTCGGTTGATGCGGTTCGGAGGCGCGTCGCGATGCTGCACGAGGCGAACCCGATGATGGGACATCGCGGGTGTCGATTGGCGATCAGTTATCCGGAGATCCTGAGCATGCAGGTCCGCGCGATTGTCGAGGCGGCGATCGAGTGTTCGCTCAACAAGATCAAGGCGGTCCCCGAGATCATGATCCCGTTGGTGGGGACGCACCAGGAATTGGCGATCCTGCGGGCGCACGCGGAGGAGGTGATCGCGGCGGTGAAGAAGGAGCACGGGTTCCGGAGGAAACTCGCGATCACAATCGGGACGATGATCGAGATCCCGCGCGCGGCACTGACGGCTGATGAGATCGCGGAGCATGCGGACTTCTTTAGTTTCGGGACCAACGACCTGACGCAGCTCGCGTTCGGGTATTCACGCGATGACATCAATAGTTTCTTGCCGGAGTATTTGCAGCGGGAGATTCTGCTCGAGGATCCGTTCCAGAGTCTGGATCAATCGGGGGTTGGGCAGCTGGTCACGATGGGGGTCGAGAAGGGACGCGGGATCAAGGAAGGCTTGAAGGTCGGGATCTGCGGCGAGCACGGCGGGGATCCCAAGAGTGTGTGGTTCTGTCATCGGGAGGGGCTTGATTATGTGAGTTGCTCGCCGTTCCGGGTGCCGATCGCGCGGCTCGCAGCGGCGCAGGCGGCGATCTTAGATATTCAATAGAGTCTTCGTGGAGAGACATGATGTCACAATTTGACAAAGAGCTTGATCTTGTACGCTTGGCGGATCGTCAGCGTGAGTTGTTGTATTTGATTCTGGCAATTCTGTTCGGCTGGGCAGTGCTGTTTAGTGGGCTTGCAGTGCCGCAGTATTCGGATGTGATGGCTGCGGTGGGCTTTCTGATCATGCTACTTGCCCAGTTACTTGCATTCATTCAGTTGTTTCGGGTATGCGGTGCACTACAGATCAGTAAGTTGATTCCACTGCTCATGCTGCTAGGAATTTTCATTCCGCTCCTCGGATTGATTGTGTTGATTATCATTAGCTCCAAGGCGAACTCGAAACTGAAGATGTCGGGCGCGAAGATCGGGTTGCTTGGTGTGCCTCGGTCGGAGTATCCGAAATTGAGGGGTGGGCACTGTCCGAAATGCGGATACTCCCGACAAGGTCTTGAATTGTTAGAGGCCTGTCCAGAGTGTGGGCGTGTGCCTCAGGTGATCTGATGGGTTTGGGTGGCGGCAGCGCAGGCGGCGATCCTGAGTGGTGGATCGTGAGGAGGAACGATGGCGCAGAAAACAATCTTTGATCTGGATCTGGTGAATATCGCACGCTGGCACCGGCGGTGTGTGGTGCTCGTGATGATTGTGCTGCTGATGGTGGTGGGCATGATCCTGAGTTCGGTGAACTCGATCGCGATCCCGGAGTTGGTGTCGTTTGCTGTGGGCGTTTTGTATCTGGTCGCGATTGTGGCTTCGATTGTCTTTGTGGTGATCCTTCAGCACGCGTGCGGGTCGGGCTGGTTCGAGGCGGCGTTGTACGGCGTGATCACGGTGTTCTTTTCGTTTTTGATTTTGCTGGTCTCCATCTCAAGGGCGGGGACCATCCTGCGGCTTGCGGGTGCGAAGCCGGGGTTCTTTGGGTTTGGTCCTGACCAATGGGACAAGCTGCGTCCGGGTCATTGTCGGGGGTGTGGGTATGACCGGGAGGGGCTTGAGTTGCTGCAGGGGTGTCCGGAGTGTCAGCGCGTGCCTCGGGTGATCTGATCGGTCGGGGCGGGCTGTGGATCAGTTTGCGGATCAGTTGATGGCTTCGTTGATCGCTGCTCGGGTTTGATCGATGAGGTCTTGGTGGGTGGTGTCTTTGGAGAAACTGTTGCTGGCGATGATGCGGGAGCGTTCATCGAGCACGATGATGGTGGGGAAGACGCGGGCTTTGAACTGGGCGGCCATGGTCGGGGAGGGGTTGATCGCGAGTGCGTGGGCAGCGCTTGAGTTGTTGTGGTTGTCGGTGAGGGTTTGGGGGTCGGATTCACGGAAGGCGAGGGCGTAGAAGTCGACCGGTGTGGTTGGGTCGGTTGCTTGGATTTCGCGCGCGAGCTCGGCGAAGAGTGGGGTGGTTTGCTTTGAGGGGATGGACCAGGACCCATAGAAGTAGAGGACGGTGATCCGTCCGGCTTGGGAGGCGCGGGTGACGGTGGTGGATGAGGTGTCGGTGAAGCTGAAGTTGGGGGCTTGGGGATTGGAGGGGGTTGTGGGCCGAGTGTTTTGTTTGGTTTCGGTCGAGCGGTTGGTCGGCGCGGTGGTGTTGGGTGCTTGGGCGGTTGCTTTGGGTGGGGTCTGGGCGCGGGCTTTGGTGGTGTCGGAGACTTTGTAGGAATCGGGGCGGAAGACATCGAGC
This sequence comes from Phycisphaerales bacterium, assembly GCA_017640485.1. Lineage (GTDB taxonomy): Bacteria > Planctomycetota > Phycisphaerae > Phycisphaerales > UBA1924 > UBA1924. The sequence goes on from JAEPQP010000002.1 coordinate 38,407, forward strand.
TCGGAGTCTTCTGGTTTCTTGATGGTGAGGTTCGAGAGCTCCATGATGAGGGTGGCTTTGATCATCCCGGCGTCGGTGATGTGCTCCACGCGTCTTGGGAGGTTGTCGTCGGCGCCGATGTACCAGCGCTCGAGGTTGTGGGCGCCGACGCCGGAGCGTTTGGAGCCGGCGGATGACGGGCGGGTGATGAGGACGACGCGGCAGTCGGTGCCTGCGATGGATTGGTTGGGTTCGAGGTCAACGCTGTCGGCTTTGGCGAGTTCGGACTCGAAGGGGTTCTCTTTGAGGAGCTCGGCGAACATGAGGTACTTGAAGGGCGCGGGTTTCTGACGCGCGGAGACGGAGGGTGGTCGGATGTTGATGGTCTGCTTGGCGTGGTCGGTCCAGATGAGTTTGGAGGGGGTGTAGACGATGTCGAAGGACTCGGGCGGGGCGCCTTCTTTTTGGACGAACTCACCGATGAGGTGGAGGACTTTGCCGAGCTCGGAGTGGGTTCCCATCGTGAACTGGGCGTTGAGTGAGGGGAGGGTATTGAGGATCATCGCGGATCCGTCGCCGGAGAGTTCGACCTTTGCGGAGAATCCTGGGGTCGCTTTGAGGGCGGCGGCGGATTCTTGAAGGATCTGGACGGGGTTCTCTTCCTGAGCGTGGGTCTCGGTGGTGAAGAGGGCGGTCAGGAGGACGGCGGCAATGGTCAGGATGCGGAGGGGGGTGTTCATAACAGGTGCTCAACGAGGGGGTTGCGGGGGTATTGCGTGATTGTATGCTGGTATTGGAGGGGGCGGTTATCGGTTTGGGGAGAGCAATTCGGCGAGTGCGTGTCCTGGGTTGGGGGTGGCCATGAGGTGTTGTCCGATGAGGGCGATGTTGAGTCCTGCGGCCTTGAGGGTTTGGAGGTCTTCTCGGGTGCGGATGCCTGACTCCGTGACGAGGGGGATGTGTTCGGGGATGTGTCCCATCAGGTTGATGGAATGGTGGAGGTCGGTGGTCATTTTGGTGAGGTCGCGGTTGTTGATGCCGAGGAGGGTGGATTTGGGGGGGGCAGACTCGATGATCGGGAGGACGCGGTCGAGGTTGGCGCGGTCGTGGATCTCGAGGAGGGTGGTCATGTGGAGATTGCTGATTTGTGCGATGAAGTCGGTGATCTGGGTGTCTGAGAGGCACTCGGCGATCAGGAGGACGGCGTCGGCGTTGAGGGCGCGGGCTTGGGTGATCTGGTAGGGGTCGATGATGAAGTCTTTGCGGAGGACGGGGAGGGGGACCTGTTGTTTGATTTGGTTGATGAAGGCGGGGTGGCCTCCGAAGAATTTTTGGTCGGTGAGGCAGGAAATGGCCGATGCGCCTGCATCGGAGTACCCTTGCGCAATGGATGCTGGATCGAACTCATTTTGGTCATACTCAGGTCGGATCAGGCCTGCGCTTGGGCTGCGCCTTTTGACCTCGGCGATGACGGACATGGTCTCGTGGCGCGGGTGCTCGACGACGGACGCGAAGAAGTCGCGCGGGGGTTCGGTGTCTTTGCACTGTGACTCGAGCTGCGACATTGGGGTGGACGCGATCTCGGCTTCGACTTCTGATCGCTTGAAGTCGATGATCTCGGAGAGGACGGCTGGGATTTCGGGCTTGGGGGGTGGCTGGGTCATGTGGTTGATTATTGGGGTGGTGTTGGCGGGAGTCGCGCCTGAAGCGCTTGGGCAGGTGGTGGATTCTGGTGGGATGCAGGATCAGAGCGTGGGGGATCTGGTTGATAAACTAAGAAAGTGGGAACTCGCGATTCTTGGGGTGTCGTTTCTTTTGGTCATCGCGCTGTTGTTTGCGGGTGGGTTGCTGCGTCCCGGCGGGTTCGCGAAGGCGGGGCTGCGGGATATCTCGACGCTGCCGAGCGTGATCTGGCTGTTTGCGATCATGATGGTGTTTCTCGCGATGTTCGCGGCTCCGGAGACGATCAAGCACATCAGCTGGATTCATGAACAAGAGTTCGACGAGACGCAGATGCTCGCGATCAACACGGTGGGGATGTATCTGTTCGGGATCATCGCGGGGCTGGGGATGCTGTTTGTGCTCAAGCGGAGCACGATCGTTGAGGGCGAGAGCAAGAGCGGGCTTGGGCTGAGTTTCTTGGATCTCCCGGTCGGGCTCGGGTGTTTCATGCTCGCGTTCCCGTTTATTCAGTTGATGAATCTTCTGGGTGTGTTCGCGTACTCGCAGACGCAGGGGGAGTCACCTAACGGGATGGGGCACGGGACGCTGCAGATGCTGGTGGATCAGCCTGAGAATGGGTGGGTGTGGGCGATTGTCGCGTCGGCGGTGATCGGGGCGCCGTTTGTTGAGGAGTTGATCTATCGCGTGTTCTTGCAGGGGGCGTTGATCAAGTGGCTCAAGAGTCCTTGGCTTGCGATTATCTTCGGTTCGATCATCTTTGCGGGGATGCATCGGATTGGCGGAACGGTGCCTTGGCATGCGTTGCTCCCGATCTTTGCGGTGGGGATGTCGTGCGGGATTGCGTACGAGCGGACTAAGCGGGTGGGTGTGCCAATCATGATGCACATGTGCTTCAACTTGTACAATGTGGTGTTGGCGTTGATCATCAATGCGAATGCATCACAGACCGGCGTGCTCTGAGGCACGCGGTCTGGTGTGATTCTGATGCGGGTGGGTGTTGGATCCGGTGGTGGGTTACGGGCAACCGTTGGCGAACGCAGCGAGGAATGCGGAGACATCGAAGAAGTCGATGAAGCCGTCGACATTGATGTCTGCGGTGAGGTCGTTGTTGCTGACGAGTGTGAGGAATGCGGAGATGTCGAAGAAGTCGAGTTGGCCGTCGCCGTTGTAGTCGGGTTGGCAGGCGGTGGAGAAGTAGAACCCGGGGGCGAGGGTGATGAGGTAGTCGCCGAACTGTGATTGTGGGTGGTTTGAGTATGAGCTGACGACGAGTGTGTAGACCTGTGTTGTGTCGACGACTGCTTCTGCGAAGATCAAGGCGTTTGGGTATCCGTTGGAGTCGTCGTCGATGTCGATGAGGTTGGTGAGTGGTTGGTTGGGGTCGAGGACGCCGCAGTAGACTGCTGCCATGGGGTCGAAGTCGATTGGTGTGGGTTCGAGTGAGTCGATGGCTGCGTCGAAGAAGGTGGCGTCGATGTTGGCACGGATGTAGTAGACATCGTAGTGGACGGAGTCGTTGAGTGAGTCGGCGGCGGGGGTGTTGCAGTTGCCGTCGGGCATGGTGCCTGTTGGGTTTGGGCGGTTCCAGGTGGGGTCGGTGTTGGTGATGGTTCCGACGGTTTGTCCGCCTCCGGCGAGTGTGGTGGAAGCGAGGAGGATCGTCGGGGCGAGGAGGGATGTGATCGATCGCGTGTTCATCGTGTGCTTTCTAGTTGAGGAGCTGATTTTTTAGTGTGCGGACATGCGATCAGTTTGGTGATGGGAAGATGCCTGTGAGTGCTATGACGAAGTTGACGGCTTGGTAGGGCTGCATGTTTTGGTGTGCTTGTCCTGAGCCGGCGTTTGCTGAGGAGACGCTTCCGAGGGTGGTGTCGGTTGCTTGGGTGGTGTATCCGCCGTTACTTGATTTGGCGAGTGCGTTTGAGCCCGGTAGTGCGGAGTCGCCTTCTGCGGAGGAAGTCTGGATGGTGACGGGGTGATTGTGCGGGGGGAGGTGGGCGAGGGAGAGTGTTGTGGATTCTTCGCCTGCTTTTTGTCCAATTGGTCTGTTGGTGAGACCCGGTCCGTTGCCGGCGTGTAGGGGGACTCTTCCTCGGAGATCTGGGAGTCCGAAGGTGGTTTCGCCATCGCCGCCGTATTGGGTTCCAAGGAGTGAGAAGAGGGCTTGGTTCTGGCTGATTGGGAGGAGTTGTCCGTCGCATTTGGCCCAGCCTCTGGGCGCGTAGTTGAAGCCGACCATTTTGATTTCGCCGATGAATGGTTCGAATCCCATGATTATTCTCCTGGGTTGTATGTGATGATGATGCTGAGGTAGACGCAGTGAGTTGAGGCGGCTCTCAGTGGGTTGGTGAGGTGGGTGATTTCGTGTGTGTCGTTGGAGTGCGCGGTGGTGAGGCGCCATGCCGCGTTTGAGGCGTGGTGGGCGGTGGGGACCGCGAGGAGGTAGGTTGCGGGCTGGGAGCTGTCGAGGGTGATGGTGCTGTGCTGGGTGGAACTGGAGTGTTGTTGGGTGATGCGAAGAGTGGTGCGGGCTTTGGAGTCACGGGGTGCTTTGGTGACGGTGGTGGAAGCGAAGTCGGGGAGGGCGGTTCCTGGGATGTCTTTGTTGTGGGCGTGGAGGAGGGTGGTGTAGAGGTTGGGGACCGGGTGGAAGGCTTCGATGGTCAGCGATGCGTTGCGGGCGAGTCGCGAGGAGATGCACGAGAGGGGAGTGATGGTGAGGGTGGGATTGCTGATGCGGGCGCGGGGGGACGGGGATGGGTTGGGGCAGCAGCGGAGGCGTTTTGTCGTGGGGTTGGTCGGGTTGGGGAGGACGGCGGCGAGCGATGGAGCGGGCAGGGCGGCTGCAGGTAGATGTGAGGAGGTTGGAGTGGTCGAGGCGAGGGTGTTGGGTGAGATTGTCGCGGTCGCGGCGGCCGCGGTTGAGAGGGCGACGAACTGGCGGCGGGAGATGTTGGTGAGGGGGGGTGTGTTCATCGTCGGCTCCTTGGGCAACTCGATGAGCTGCTCTACCGAGACAGTGTACCAGTAAGCTTGGGGTTGCCGAAGCGAATTGTGTGGGGATGGGGGAATTGATTTTTGCTCGGATTGGCCTTCTTTGGGCTACGATCGTGGTCTATGAGTGACTCAACAGCAAATGGAACGGGCGAGGCGCGACCACGGATTTTGACGGGTGATACTCCGACGGGGCAGTTGCATCTGGGGCACTGGGTGGGTTCGCTTGAGAACCGGGTGGCGCTGCAGGACTCCTATGAGTGTTTCTTCCTGATCGCGAACATGCACGCGTTTACGACGCGGGCGGATAAGCCTGACGAGATCCGTCGGAGCACAATTGATATTGTGAAGGACTGGATCGCGTGCGGGATTGATCCGGAGAAGTCGACCTTTGTGTTGCAGACGGAGATTCCGGGGATCGCGGAGTTGAGCTGGTATCTCGCGATGCTGCTGCCTTTCAATCGGGTGATGCGGAACCCGACGCTCAAGAGCGAGTTGGAGGATAAGGGGCTGGGGGATAACTACAGCTTTGGATTCCCGATGTATTCGGTGGGTCAGTGTGCGGATATTCTGCTGTTCCGTCCTGAGCTTGTGCCTGTTGGGGAGGATCAGCTGGCGCATATTGAGCCTTGTAGAGAAGTGGCGCGGCGGTTCAATCAAATCTACTGCGGCGTGAATCCGCACACTGAGGACGAGGACTATGTGAAGGAGGGTGGGCTGTTCCCGATCCCGGAGGGGAAGGTCGGTCGCGTCGCGCGATTGGTGGGGACGGACGGGAAGCACAAGATGTCCAAGTCGCTCAACAACGCGATTTTCTTGACGGATACCTTTAAGCAGATCAAGAAGAAAATGGGCGGGCTGTTTACGGGTCGGACGGCGATGGATGAGCCTGGGGATATCAACAACTCGTTGTTTGAGTATGTGCATGCGTTTATCCGCGATGACGAGCGGATCAAGGAGCTCGAGGAGGCGTATAGCACAGGGGACAACATCGGGGACGGGCACATCAAGGTGGAGGTCGCGGAGCATATCGATAAGCTCTTAGAGCCGATGCGTGAGCGGCGGGCGGCGTACGAGGGGGACGCGGGGGACGCGAAGGTTTTGGAGTTGTTGTATGAACATACCAAACAAGCGAATAACGCGGCGGAAGAGACGCTTTACCTTGCCAAGGAAGCGATGAAGATTGATTTTGGGAAGCGGTCGTTGGTGTTTGCGTAATGGAGAATATGGGGTAGTGCATGAGCAGCCGATAAATCGCGTTGAGGGTGGGGGGCTGAGGAAGCCTCGGATGATTGTGCCTCGCGTGTGCGTGGGGTTGATCCTCGCGATGTGGGTCGCGGCGGGGCTGTCGAAGGTGCGGGACATCTCGGACTTTGTGAACACGGTGGAGCAGCATGATGTGCTGCCTCAGGAGTTGTTCGGGTTGATGTGGTGGGTTGGTCCTGGGGAGTTGGTGCTGGGGCTGATGCTGGTGTTTGTGATGGGGTCGGAGCTGACAAAGTTCTTTGGGCGCTTCGTGCTCGTGATCTCGATGAGCGCGATCATCGCGTTTAGTTATTATCTGACGCTGGTGGATGACGCGGTGCTGCTCGCGACGGGGTGCGGGTGTCTGAAAGCGATTGATCGGATCCATACGGGGATCGACGGGGATGTGCGGACGATCCGGATGGTGATTAATGGGACGCTGGTATTGTTGCATGTAATCGCGTTGCTCGGTCCCGGCTCGATCATGCGGGCGCACCGGAAGAAGGTGGCGGCTTTGGAGGCGGCTGAGTAGTCGCTTGACGAAAGAATTGGACAGGCGGCGGGGGTACGCTTGGGGATGGACGATCAGCAACACAACGGCGGACTGGGCGGAACATCTGACGGTGACTCGGGCGGGGAATCGTGCGAGAGTGTGTTTCTTGATGGGCAGATGATGACGCGGGAGGAGGCAAAGCTTTCTGCGTTTGATGCCGCGTTCCAGCACGGGGTTGGGCTGTTTGAGACGATGCACGGGTACGCGACTCCGGACGGGGTGGTTGTTGAGGATCTGGACGAGCACATGGATCGGCTGCAGGAATCCGCGGCGATGCTCGGGTTGAGTGATGATCTGAAAACCGGGGCGCTCGGTGAAGCGGTGGTGGAGACTGTTCGTCGCGCTCGGTACAAGAACACGCGCGTTCGCCTGACGGTGACGGGCGGGGATCTGAACATGCTGCAACTCGGTGGGCAGGGTGGTCATCGTCCGACGGTGTTGATTCAGGCGCATCCTTCGACGGAGTATCCGGACGAGATGTTCGAGAACGGGGTGATGGCGACGATCGCGGAGGCTCGCGCCAATCCGCTTGATCCAACGGCGGGGCACAAGACTTTGAACTACTGGTGGCGGCTGCGCGAGCTGCAGAGTGCGGCGGCGAAGGGCGCGGGGGAGTCGATCGTGCTGCAGGTGAGCAATCACTTGTGCGGCGGGTGTGTGTCGAATCTGTTTGTGGTCAGCGAGGGGAAGCTGATTACGCCCATCGCGCGGGGTGAGGAGAGCGGGGAGGCGCATGCGCTTCCGAGTCCGGTGTTGCCTGGGATTACCAGGTCGCGGGTGCTGGAGGTTGCGAGGGAGATGGGGCTGGGGGTCGAGGTTCGGATGATGACGATCGATGATCTGCTCGATGCGGACGAGGTGTTTTTGACGAACTCGAGTTGGAAGGTGCTGCCTGTGGTGAAGGTGGAGGCGGAGGTGATCGGGAGTGGGTCGCCTGGGATGGTGACGGGGGAGATTCGGTTTGGGGTGGTTGGTGCTTAAGCCCCCATCATGATTGCTATTGTGATGAACAGGAAAATCAGATATACGAACGCTGATGCGAGAGTGACGCTGAGCAGGATAGCGATTGTCCCACTGACATCTCTGAATTGAGAATCGGGTTTCTTGTATCGAATCGTGATCCAGAAAGCTAATGGAACCCATACGAGTGGGGCGATGATAACGACTCTCAAAAACAGTTGAGCAAATTTGGATGCGACTTCCCGATCCAGAACACTGAACAGAAGTATCGCAGTTAGCGGCACAACTACGGCGGGGATACCGATAAGCCCAACTGCAAAGTTAAAGGCGTATTTGAGTGATTGTTTAGTCCTAGTAGATGGTACGACAGCATTACCACATTCAGGGCATGTGACGGTGTCTTCTTTGACAATGCCAGAGAGTTCGTAGGCGCAGTTGGGGCAGGTTGGTTTGGGGTCGGTCACTGGATGATTCTACAGGATCGGTAGACACGGCTTGCCGAGGACGGTCAAGCCGTGACACCCGATGGTTCTCTATTCATCGGGGCTGATGACTTTGACATTGTGTCGTCCGTCGAGGGGGCCGTTGGGGGCGTGGGCTTTGGTGAAGAGTGATTTGATTTTGAGGATGATGTAGAAGACGAGGCCGAGGATGAGGGCGAGGAGGATGAGGGGGATCGCGATGATGAGCGAGAGGACGGCGAAGAGGATCACGGCGAAGAAGAGGAGCAGGCGTTTGAGTGGGCCTGCTTGTCCGATGCGGACGGTGGTGGTGGTTGAGGTGGCGTTGAGGTGTTCCATCGGATGATTGTAGGGATGTTGTGGTGAGGGCTTTCAGGGGGCGGGTTGGTGTTGGTTTGGCGCGTGAAAAAACCCGCTGCCTGGGCGGGCAGCGGGTCTGCGGGGAGAGTTTGGAGAACAGTCTCGGTGGAGAATGTCTTTGGAGTCGGCAGGATTAGCTGCGGCGACGGCGGGTCGCTGCGAGTCCGCCTATTCCGAGGAGCGCGAGAGCGCCTGGGGTTGGGACATAGACGAGCTGATCTTGGTAGGTTGCGTTCGCGAGACCGACGACCCCACCGAATGAGCCCTCGCCGTTGGCGAGCGCGGTCATGAGACCTGAGGTGATGTTTGAGAGCTCTGCGAGGATACCTGCATCCAGCGCGCCTCCGCCGACAGCGGTTGCTTGGATGTATCCAGCGTCAAGGTCGATGGATGCGACGGTGCCGTCGAAGTCGTCGACGATTTCGTAGATCACGAGTTGGAACGCTGCGGCGTATTCATCGGAGAGTGATCCGGCTTCGAGCGTTGATGATGCGGATGAGTAGAGTGCACGGATCGCGTCGGCTTTGACCATGCCCATTGGCATGATGCCTGGTGCGTCTGGCATGTCTTCGATTGGCGAGGTGTAGTACTCGACTGCTGCGGCACCGCTGACGACTTGGGTGATGTCCACGCAGAAGGTGTAGTGGATGCCGTTGAGTGCTGCGTCGGCACCCATGGCGTTGCTGATTTCGTGCTCGAGTTCGCCGACGAAGATGTCGCGGCTGTCTGCGCCTTCAATGAGGTTGACTTCGAGTCCTGCACCTGCACTCAGGTACTGAAGGTCGAGGACCCCTGCGGACGCGGCGGATGCGATTGCGAGTGCCGAGATGGCGATGGTCATGTTTTTCATTTTGGATTCTCCCGTAAACTTCTCTCTAGGAGGGATTTGCGCATGCGTACACAAGCATGCGAAACTGGGGTGTGAGACCCGGTCCCATGGATATAAAGTACCCCGGAATTTCCGTTTGTACAGAAAATTCAGGTATAAACGATTGAAACATATAGACTTATGGCAAAAATTGGGTTGTTATGGGGCCTAACGGGTCCGATTCGATGAAAAACCCCCGATATGCGGGGGTTGTGGGGGAGTTGGGGATGTGCTGGATGCTTTAGAAGCGACGACGGCGGCGATGGGCGATGAAGCCTCCGATCGCGAGGAGTGCGTAGGCGCCTGGTGCGGGGATCGTGACGAGCTGATCCTGTGCACCGCTGTTGGTGAGGCCGATGACACGATCGATGCCGTCGTGTTGTTGGTTGATCGCGAACATGACATCGGATCGGAGGGCGCTGAGTTGATCGAGGATCTCTTGATCCAGATCTGAGCCGTTGGTCGCGGTCACGCGGAGTGAGCCTTGGCTGAGATTGATGGAGTCTGCGGAGCCGTCGAAGTCGTTGACAATTTCCCAGACGGTGAGCTGCATCGCGGTTGCGTACGCGTTGGAGATGTCGCCGGCGAGGAGGGTCGCGGAGCTGGAGCGGTAGAGCGCACGGATCGCGTCTGCGCGTGTCGAGGACATCGGGGTTGAGTTGGATGCGGTCAGCGGGATGGACTCGATGGGCGCGGTGAGGTACTCGGCGCCGTTGCGTGAGACGGTCTCGGTGATATCGGCGCAGAATGTCCGGTGCTGACCGTTGAGGTATGAGTCGAGGCCGGTTGCGTTGGAAATGACATGGTTGAGTTCGCCTGCGAAGACATTGCGGGCGTTGGATTCGCCGAGCTGGATTTTGACGGACGATCCGGCGCCGGTCCCGGTGAACTGCATGTCAACGACATCGGCGCTGGATACGGCGGTGCATGCGGCGACGGCGATGATCGCTGCTGGAACGATTGAGTTCTTCTTGGTTGTGCTCATGATGTGAATCCCCTGAGTCATGGTCGGTGTTGATCGCACCGGACGAGTGTTGGTGCCGAACTTCATTTCAAGGGTCCAATTCAGAACTGAGGAATGCTAATGGATCGCATGCGGCGGATTGATTCGAGCCGTGAATGGCTGCACGATCGTTTCAAACAGGCGCGGAGGTTCGATAAGTGGGCTTTGGGTGGACACGAAAAAGGCCTCCGTTTGACGGGAGGCCTTTCGCAAAGAGTGACTTGGGTGCAGGGATTAGCTGCGGCGACGGCGTGAGGCGGTCAGGCCTGCGGCTCCGAGGAGGAGCATGGAAGCCGGTGCTGGGACGATGGACTTGTCCTTGGTGATGATGAATGCTTCACCAGCAGCAAGTGTGAAGTCCCATTGGAATGCCCAGCCCACATCGCCGATCCCGGAAGCGGTGCCGTCGAGGTTGTCGATGTTTCCATCGTTGAGCAGGTCGGACATGGCGACTGCGTTGCCCATCTGGAACGCGGTTGGCGACGGGGTCACGACGGTTTCGGAGACTGAGAAGTCGTTGTCGAACTGGCGTGCGGTGTTGCCGTTGATGATGTCACCGGAGTCATCGCTGAAGTCTCCGCCCAGGTCGAAGTCGACGAACTGGAAGAAGGAGAGCGACATGGATGCGTTGGAGTTGTTGCGGATGATGATTTGCTCAGCGAGGTCAGCGTTTGCTGATCCTGCGGTTCCGCCGCGGAGAGTGAAGATGGTTTCGATCTGGAGACCGTTGCCGTCGGAGTAGAGTTGTGAGAGTGCATCGACATTGTTATCCGAGAACGGGTTGGTGTCGGTGGTGAAGATGCCGTCGAGGTTGAGATTGTTTGCGTTGACGCCGAGTTCTTGGGTGTCGTTTGCACGACGGAAGTAGAACTCTTGTGCGAAGAGTTGGTTGACTCCATCGACAAGCCAATCAACTTGACCGGTGTTGGTGTCAAAGGTTGCGGTGCTGTTCGCATCTGCGAGAACATGTGTCCCGCCTGCGAGCGTCACTGATGCCATACCCGCGCACGACGCGATAGCAACGATGGTGTTTCTGAACATGGTAATTTCTCTCTTTCTCAAGTTCTCTCTAGATGAGCAGTCAGAACAGAACTGCGTTACTCGTCCCACTGTACCGATTGTACTGTGGGGCAAAGTGCCAATGCAAGCATGATTTTTGAATTACAAGTGAATTGCCGAGAATAAGTTGTGAATTTTGAAGTGAACTGAGGTGCAATTCCGGAGTGCTGGGTCGGGTAATTGGGCTGTATTCATGCAGAATGAACAAGACCCCGCATTGAACGGGGTCTTGTGTCGGTTTTGCTGATTGATAGAGAGCTGAGATTGGTACTCAGCGGCCGATTCAGCTGCGACGACGGCGTGAGGCGAGGAGGCCTGCGGTGCCGAGGAGCATCATGGATCCTGGTGTTGGGACCAGAGTCTTGTTCTTGGAGATGAGGAAGGAGTCGCCTGCGGCGAGGGTGATGTTCCACTGGAATGCCCAGCCGACATCGCCTGCGAATGCTGCGGTTCCGTCGAGGTCATCGATGGATCCGTCTGCGAGCATTGCACGGAGGGAGACGCCGTTGCCCATCTGGAAGAGGTCTGGCGAAGGGGTCGTTGCGGTTTCGGAGAGGATTGAGGATCCGCCGTCGTATTGGAACGCGGTGTTTCCGTTGACGATTTCTCCGGAGTCGTCTGAGAAGAAGGTGCCGAGGTCGAAATCGACGAACTGGAAGAAGGAGAGGGTCATGGAGGAGCTCGATGTGTTGCGGAGGGTGATGACCTCTGCGAGCGATGAGCTGTTTGATCCTGCGGTGTTGCCGCGGAGCGTGAAGAGTGTTTCGATTTCAAGGCCGTTACCATCGGTGAAGAGCGACCCGAACGCGTCGTCGCGTGTGTCGGTGAATCCGTTAGTGTCGGTTGCGAAGTTTCCAACATTGTTGAAGTTAATGGAATCAACGCGGAGTTCTTGTGTATCGGTGGAGCGACGGATGTAGAACTCTTGCGTGAAGAGTTGGTTGACGCCGTCGACATTCCAGTCGATTTGCCCTTGGTCTGGGCTAAATGTTGCGGTGGAGTTGCCATCGCCGAGGACGAAGTCCCCACCGGCGAGTGCGGTTGCTGCGAATCCGGCGCACGAAGCGATCGCGAATACTGTTTGCTTTTGCATGATTGTGTTCTCTCTCTCTATCTCTCTAGGGAGCAGCCAGCACGGAGCCGCTTTGAAAACCTGTCCCACTGTTCTAAGTGTACTGGGGTGTATCACCAGTTCAAGGGTGATATCTGCAATTTCGAATTAATTATCGGGGTCGCAACACATTTTGATCGGATTTTGATTGGATAAGTGCTGTCGGGGTATAAAAAAACGCCCCGGATGACCGGGACGCTTGAGATTGACTGTTTTGTTTCAGTCTGACTTATGCACGGCGGCGGCGGGTCGCGACGAGTCCTGCGGATGCGAGGAGTGCGAGTGAGCCTGGGGTTGGGACGCCGAGGGTCTTGTTCTTGGAGATCAGGAAGGAGTCGCCTGCTCCGAGTTCGATGTTCCACTGGAATGCCCAAGCGACATCGCCTTGGTATGAGTCGTTGCCGTTGAGGTCATCGACTCCGTCATCGTTGAAGATGTCGTACATAGTGCCTTCGTCGTCCATTTGGAAGAGGGTCGGCTGTGGGGTGACGACGGTTTCGGAGAGTGCGAACTCGTCATCGTACTGGAGGGCGGTGTTGCCGTCGACGATTTGTCCCCAGTCATCGCTTGCGTCTCCGCCGAGGTCGAAGTCGACATACTGGAAGAACGAGATGAACATGGTGGAGGTGCTGGTGTTGGTGATGGAGATCTGCTCGGCGAGGCTGGAGATTCCGGAACCTTCTGAGCCACCGCGGAGGGTGAAGAGGGTTTCGATTTCAAGGCCGTTGCCGTCGGAGTAGAGGGTGTTGATCGAGTCGTCGCGATCATCGGTGAAGGTGTTGGTGTCGTTGACTGCGACTCCCAGGACTTCGAGTGAGCCGATGTTGAACTCTTGGTTATCACCTGCACGACGGAAGTAGAAGGATTGGTCGTAGAGGTGGTCGGTGCCGTCGACGCTCCATTCAAACTGACCGTTTGAGGAGAAGGTTGCGGTCGAGTTTGCATCGCCGAGGATGATACCCTCTTCTTCGCCTGCGATGGCAGCAGATGAGAGTGCGGTGAGTGCAGCGAGTGTGAGTGCGGTTGTCTTTTTCATGTTGGTCTCCCCCGGAGTGTTCCCATCGAGTGGGGGCTCCAGATCTTTGAACTACTTGGTGATGATTCTGGTGTTGCAGTTGAATCAAGTGAGATATGGACGGAATGGATCAGCGGCGACGACGGGTGACGAGTGCACCTGCGAGGCCGAGGAGTGCGAATGAGCCTGGTGATGGGACGATGGACTTGTCCTTGGTGATGATGAATGCTTCACCGGCACCGAGGGTGATGTCCCATTGGAAGGACCAGCCGACATTGCCTGCGAATGACGCGGTGTTGTCGAGACTGTCGACCTGGTCGTCGTTGAGCATTGCTGAGATTTCATCAGCGTCGCCGACTTGGAAGAAGTTTGGTTGTGGTGTGACGACGGTTTCCGAGACGGAGAATCCGTCGTCGGATTGGCTGACGGTGTTGCCGCTCATGATCTGACCGGCGTCATCTCCTGCGTCGCCGCCGAGGTCGAAGTCGACGAACTGGAAGAACGAGATCGACATGGTCTCTTGTGAGAGGTTGCGGATGACGATCTGCTCAGCGAGGTCTGCACGGCTTGAGCCGTCGGAGCCGCCGCGGAGGGTGAAGATGGTTTCGATCTGGAGACCGGCGTCATCGGAGAAGAGCTGTGAGAGCGCGTCGTCGCTGTCGTCGCGGAATGGGTTGGTGTCGGTGGTGAAGATGCCATCGAGGCTGAGGTTCTCAGCGCTGAGGAGGCGTTCGCTGGTGTCGTTTGCGCGACGGAAGTAGAACTCTTGAGCGAAGAGCTGTGAAACGCCGTCGACTTCCCAAGAGATTTGGCCGTTGTTGACGTCGAAAGTAGCGGATGAGTTGCGGTCCGAAAGGACGAACTGAGGATCGCTCGCGACTGCGGTCGAGGCAATTGCGGCGGATGCTGCGATGATGAGTGCGTGATTTGTAAACATAGTCAGTTTTCTCCCACGGGGTGACCCCCATTTATTGAGACTCTCCAAACGTTCTCGGGTGTAATGTGCGCCTGTTTTGGGGGAGTGCAAGCAATTGTGCGAGAAAGACTTGGGTAATTGAGAAATTATCAGCGGAGTGTTTGGTCCCATAAGAACTCGAGCGGTGGGGAGGGGGCTGGTTGATTTGGGTGCTGTCAGGAGCGTCCGATTTTGAGCGGGTCGACTCGGCGAGCGGATTTAGGGTCTGATAATTTCGTGGAGCATGAAGAGTGAGAGGGTATAGATTTTTCTAAATACCTGATAATACGGCAGATAAGACCCGCTGCAGTGGGTGTTTATGGGGCTGGTGTGTCGGGTTTTGGGATTCAGGTGAGCGGATGGAGCAGCCGTGGATAGGCTGTCGGATGCGGAGAAATCGGGGTGACTGGCTGCGATAGGGAGGGGTGCTTGGTAGGATGAGGCTTGGTTCGCGCAGCTGATGATCGGGATGGAGCGGTTGATGTCGGAAGAGAAGAAGTCGAACTCGTTTGTTCACTTGCACTTACACTCAGAATACTCGCTTCTGGATGGTGGGAATCGGACGGATAAGCTCGTCAAGCGTGTGAAAGAGCTCGGGATGGATGCGGTCGCGATCACGGATCACGGCAACATGCACGCGGCGGTGAAGTTCTACAACATCGCGCGGAAGGAGGGGGTCAAGCCGATTCTGGGGGTGGAGGCGTATGTGGCGCCGAGGGATCGGCACGATCGGACCTATACAGGGGTCGCGGATGGTGGGTACCACTTGGTCCTGCTCGCGGAGAACAACACGGGGTGGGAGAACCTGCTGTATCTCTGTTCTGAGGCGTACATCAACGGGTTTTACTACAAGCCTCGGATGGATCGCGAGATTCTGGAGAAGCACTCGGAGGGGTTGATCGCGATCAATGGTCACCTGGGTTCTGAGATTGCGTTCCACATGGTCAAGTACGAGCAGACTCGGGACCAGTCGCACTGGGACGCGGCTCGGGATGTCGCGAAGTGGCACGCGGAGACTTTCAGGGGGACAGAGAACGGGCCTGGGTTTTATCTGGAGTTGCAGCACCACATCGGTCTGCAGAACTCGATCAATCCGCATGTGATCAAGCTGGCGCGGGAGATGGATCTGCCTTTGGTGTGTGACAATGACTCGCACTTCCTGATGGAAGAGGATCACGATGCGCACGATACGCTGATTTGTATTTCGACTGGGAAGGTCAAGAACGATCCGGAGCGGATGCGGTATCCGACTGAGTTGTATGTGAAGTCTCCAGAGGAGATGCGCTCGCTGTTTGAATCCGACGAGTACAACAACGAGGAGTTCGGGGACGCGGGGATCGAGGCGCTGGACAATACGGTCTCGATCGCGGATCGGTGTGATGTGGAGCTCCCGATCGGCGCGAACCACGCGCCGGTGGTGGTGGTCAAGGCGCCGGCGAAGAGCAAACTCCCCAAGCACAACGCGAAGGAGTTTGGTGGGGATCTGACGGCGTGGTTCAAGGATTTTTGCACGAACTTCGAGCTTGAGCCTGCGAATGATCCGGATCTGGATCAGGCGTCGTTGAAGAAGGAGTGTGACAAGACGCTGCGGTTGTTGTGTGAGGCGGGGATGGTGTGGCGGTATGGGCCGAGCATCATGGACCACTTGCATAAGGGGATCGAGGGGATCGATGAACTCCCTGAGGGGATGGACGGCGAGGACGCGGATGGGTGGCGGAAGTGGGCGCGATTGAATCGTGAGCTCAAGATCCTTGCGGATAAGTTGATCAGCGCGTACTTCTTGATTGTGTGGGACTTTGTGAACTGGGGGCGTCAGCGCGGGATTCCGTCGCTGGCTCGTGGTTCGGGTGTGGGGACGATGACGGGGTTCGTGCTTGGGTTGTCCAATGCGTGTCCGGTGCATTACGGGTTGCTGTTTGAGCGGTTCACTGATCCGGATCGAACGGAGTATCCCGATATTGATATTGATCTGTGTCAGAACGGGCGCGGCGAGGTGATCCAGTATGTGCGCGAGAAGTACGGGCATGTGGCGCAGATCATCACCTTTGGGACGCTCAAAGCACGCGCGGCGATCCGCGATGTCGCGCGGGTGATGGAGTTCCCGCTCGGGGATGCGGACAAGCTCGCGAAGTTGATCCCGGAGGATCTGGGGATCACGCTCGAGAAGGCGCTGGAGCAGGAGCCCGATCTCAAGGATTGGTATGACCAGGACCCAACGGTCAAGCGGATCATTGATACAGGGCGGACCTTCGAGGGGCAGGCGCGGCACTCATCGGTGCACGCGGCGGGGGTGATTGTCGCGACGCGTCCGTTGCATGAGGTTGTGCCTCTGTATAAGCAATCGGGGAGTGATGATGTCATCACGCAGTGGGATGGTCCGACCTGCGAGATGATGGGTTTGCTCAAGATGGACTTCCTTGGGCTGCGGACGCTGTCGGTGATCGAGGGGGCGAAAGAGCGGATCCAAGCGACGCTTCCTGAGGAGAAGATCTGGGAAGCGGTGGGGCGCGAGAAGAAGAAGGGTGCGGATCATCCGTTGGATCTTGAGCGGTTGAAGTTCGATGACCCGCTGGTGTTTGATATGTTCCAGCGCGGGGACACGACGGGGGTGTTCCAGTTTGAATCGGGGGGGATGCGCCGGCTGCTGACGGAGATGAAACCCGACCGGCTGGAAGATCTGATCGCGGCCAACGCGTTGTTCCGTCCGGGTCCGATGGACCTGATCCCGGATTACAACATGCGCAAGCACGGGCAGGCGGAGGTCCCCAAGGTGCACTCGATCGTGGATCATTTCACGGAAGAGACCTACGGCGTGATGATCTATCAGGAACAGGTCATGCAGATCGTGCACGAGCTGGGCGGGATTCCGCTGCGCAGCGCGTACTCGTTGATTAAAGCGATCAGCAAGAAGAAAGAGAAGATCATCAACGCGGAGCGTCCGAAGTTCATCGAGGGCGCGGTCGAGAAGGGGCTGGATGCGAAGAAGGGTGAGGAGCTCTTTGATCTGATCCTGAAGTTTGCGGGGTATGGTTTCAATAAGTCGCACTCGACGGGGTATGCGATCGTTGCGTATCAGACGGCATACCTGAAGACCTATTTCCCGAATCATTACATGGCGTCGTTCCTGAGCTTTGAATCGCAGGCGCAGAAGGTCAGCGATTGGATCCCGTATCTGGATGACTGCAAGCGGACGCGGTTTATTGATCCGAAGTCTGGGGAAGTGATCCGGACAGGAGTGGAGGTCAATGCGCCGGATGTGAATCTGTCGCGGACGGACTTCAGCGTGGTCTTTGGTGAGAACGAGGAACCGAGCGCGAGCGGGGGGCAGGTGCGGTTCGGGATGCGGGCGATCAAGGGAGCGGGGACCAAGGCGATCGAGGCGATCGTGAAGGAGCGGGACATCGGGGCGGATCCGGAGCAACCGGAGCGGAAACCCTTTGCGAGTCTGTTTGATTTTTGCGAGCGTGTGCCGAGTGGATCGGTGAACAAGGCGACGATCGAGGCGTTGATCCGCGCGGGGGCGTTTGATGCGGTGCATTCTCGTGAGGAGCGAGCGTCGATGATCGCGAGCATCGAGGCGGCGGTGAGCGCGGGGCAGTCGATCGCGGCGGACAAGGCGGCGGGGCAGGGCGCGTTGTTTGGGTTTGGTGGAGGGGAGGAAGTGCAAACGCAGGAGATGCCTGAGACGCCGCTGATACAGGTCGAGGGGTGGAGCGAGAGCGAGACGCTCCGTCAGGAGAAGGAGACGCTGGGGTTTTATGTGTCCAGTCATCCGATGGAGGAGTGGGACGACTGGGCGCGGGTGTTTACGCCATTGAAGGTTGGGGAGTTGAAATCGCTGCCTCAGGACAAGCGGGTGATTGTGCCTGCGATGGTGCAGGGGGTGCGGACGATCGTGACGAAGAACGGTCGGAGCGCGGGACAGAAGATGGCGATCCTGACGGTGGAGGATGCGACGGGGACAACGGACGCGGTGATGTTCTCGAATGTGTACGCGCAGTTCGGGCATCTGACGGACACGGACATGCCCAAGTTCTTCATGGGGCGGTTGGATCACTCGCGTGGTGATGCGCAAATTATCTTGGATCGTGTGGTGCCGATAGATGGGCATCCGCTGGAGCAGGGGACGATCCAGGTGATGGTGCGGAGCAGTCGAGTGAACGGGAACGCGGGTGAGGTGCTGGATCGGGTGCGCGGGATCCTGGAGACCCCTGCGGACGCGAGTGATTTGTCGATCGGGAAGAGTGCGCGTCCGGTGATGGTGATCGCGGAGATTGAAGGGGCGTGGGTGCTGATTGAGCCCGGCGGGGGGGAGGACGGCAAGAGCGTGAAGACGCATATGCGTCCGGAGTTAGTGCGATCGATCTGTCAGGAGTTGGGGGCGGACTCGGTGCGGCTGAGCGGGGGGGTGAGCGTGGAGCTCAATAAGGATGATCGGCGCAGGCAGTACGCGAAGAACTGAGTTGGCTTAGTTCATCCTTCCCAGCGGGTTTTGAGATCGTGGGGGATCTTCAGTAGGTCGAGGGCTTTGCCTACGGTGAAATCGACGAGGTCGTCGATTGATTGGGGGAGCAGGTACAGGCCGGGGTTGCAGGGTGCGATGGTGGCGCCTGCGAGGGTGAGTGTGCGCATGTTCTCGATGTCGATAAGATTCAGCGGGGACTCGCGATGGCAGATGATCAGGGGGTGGCGTTCTTTGAGGGTGACGGCGGCGGCGCGGCTCAGGAGGTTGGATCCTGATCCGGTTGCGATCGCGCCGAGGGAAGTCGATGAGCAGGGGAGGACGACCATGCCGTTGTGGAGGAATGAGCCTGAGGCGATGGAGGCGCCGACATCTTTGTTGGGGTGCATGATGAGGCGGGAGTCGTAGAAGTCGCTGTGTTGATCAGCGGCGAGGTGGGGGGCGAGGGTCTGGAGGTTGAACTTGGTGATGTTCATTTCATCGGCGAGCAGGCGCTTGCCGTAGGTGGAGATGACGAGGTGGACCTCGTGTCCTTTGGTGAGGAGTTGGTCGAGGAGTCGGGTGGCGTAGACGGCTCCGGAGGCGCCGGTGATCGCGAGGATGTAGCGGTTTTGGGAGGGTTCTGGGGGAGATGCGGGCGGGGTGGTCTGCCTTGATGTCATGTAGGGTTTGGTGTTGGGCATGCAAGGATCCTATGTGCATGGGAGGAGCGTGGGTTTCGTGTTGGGTCGGCACTATCATCAGTCGGGCACCACGATGGATATTCGGGTGCGACAGCGATGCAGACGCGTGAGAGCACGCGGCGGGAGATCGAAATGGCAGGTTTGAAGCGGACGGTTCTTGGAGTGGTGATCGGGTCGGGGATTCTCGGGCTTGCGGCCGGGGGGTGCGTGAGTTATACGAATGTGCCTGTCCCGAGCAGCGCTCCGGCGTTTAAGCACGCGAACTCCGGCGCGTCGATCAAGTCGATCTCGGCGGCGATCGAGCGGGTGGTGCTCCGTCATCCGATGAAAGATGCGCAGGGGCGCTACGCGGTCAACCTCCCAGCGGGGACGACCCCTGAGACTGCGGAGAAGATCCTGGATCGGTTGTCGGACGGCGCGGTGATTCCTTGGGAGGGGATGGACGAGTCGGTTCCGGTGTATCACATCTCGCGGATCTGGTTGCGCGGCGCGACGGGGAAGGTTGATGTGGTGTACCCGATCGATGCGGACACGGATGGCGGGGTGACAGCGTGGGTGCAGGGGGGTGATCGTTCGTGGTATGTCGAGCGTCTGCAGTACTGGGCGCCGGGGACCATCCCGACACCTCCGGTGTATGTCCCGATCGGGGATACGGAACGACGGGGTGAGATGATGACCGATGATGAGTACGAAGCGCCGGTTGACATGGACGAGCTCGAGTCGGCTCCGGAATCTCCGGCGGTCGATGAGTCGGTGCGTGAGCGGGCGGCGGAGCCTGAGCCTGATGATCAGGTGTTGTACCGCGAGATTGATGACTGATTGGAGCTGGGTCGATGTGGACTGGTCGGAGCTTGCTGACGATGGATGGGGTCGATTCGGGCGCGGCGCGGTCGCTGCTGGATGCGGCGCATCGTGAATCGTGGCGCGGCGACGAGTTGGCGGGGAAGGTGGTTGCGAATCTGTTCTTCGAGGATTCCACGCGGACGCGGGTGAGTTTCTCGATGGCGGCGCAGACGCTCGGCGCGAAGGTGGTGGATCTGACGAGCAAGGGATCAAGCGTTGCGAAGGGGGAGACGCTATTGGATACGGCGTGGACGATCGAGGCGATGGGCGTTGATGCGATCGTGGTGCGGTCGGGAGATTCGGGGGTGGCGGAACTGATCGATGAACACACACAGTGCGCGGTGCTCAACGCGGGTGATGGGACGCATCAGCATCCGACGCAGGCGCTCACGGATGCGTTGACGATCGGGCGGTCGCTGGGACTGAGCGATGGGTGGGACTTCGGTGGGCTGCGTGTTGCGATCGTTGGGGATGTGGTTTCCTCGCGCGTGGCGCGGAGCAATGTTGGTTTGCTGACGGGGCTGGGTGCGGAGGTGGTGCTTGTTGGTCCGCCGGGGATGGCGCCGAGCTCGCTTGAGTCGATGGGTTGCAGGGTGACGAGCGACTTTGATTCGGTGCTTGGAGAGTGCGACGCGGTGATGATGCTGCGGATTCAGTTTGAGCGCGGCGGGGGCGCGACGCTCGCATCAACGCGGGAGTACCACGCGCGGTTCGGGATGAACGAGGGGCGGCTTGAGCGGATGAAGGATCGCGCGATTGTGATGCATCCGGGTCCGATGAACCGGGGTGTGGAGATCAGTGCGTCGGTTGCTGATGGGGAGCGGTCGGTCGTGCTCGAACAGGTGCGTGGCGGGGTGCTCGTCCGTCAGGCGGCGATGGCGCACGCGATCGGTCACTGAGGTATTGGGCGTCTTTTGATTAGGAGTGAGCCGGGACCGGTTTGTTGTCGGGCTGGTTTGTTGGTGGGGTCTGTGTTTGTTGGTTGGGTTGGTTGGGGATCCACCAGCGGGTGTGCGGGAACCGGTTGTGGAGCGCGTCGAGGAGGCCTCGGGGTGTTGCTCCGATGTGTGCGGGCTGACCACAGATGTGGGAGATGGTTCCGGTGCGGAGGACGGGGTCAATTTTCCCCTGTGCGTAGAGGCCTTGGGTGGTTGGGGGTTCGGTGATCTGCGAACAGGTGTGGAGGATTCCCGCGGCGTCGATCCACCAGATGATGAGGTTTTGAGTGACCATATCCGGACCTTTCAGAGGTGGGATCGGCGGATTGAGGGGGCGACTGAAGGCGGAATGGAGAATTGAGTGTGGGGGGCGGGAGGGATTGCTTGACCTTGTGGGGTTGATTCCTAGGATGAATGCCCGGTGTGATGAGGTTATTGCGCTGTCTAGGGGACGTAGCTCAGTTGGTAGAGCGCTTGCATGGCATGCAAGAGGTCGAGAGTTCAAATCTCTTCGTCTCCACTTACAGAAAACGCCGCTGGTTTGATGCCAGTGGCGTTTTTTGGTGTCTAATGGAGATGACTGAATTTGGGTTTGACCCGCTGTGACCCGTTTGTTGACCCGCTAGGTCGGCGGGGCAGTCATCATCGGATTGGGTTTGGGAATCAATCTTGAGTCGTGTATCATCTAACTAGGGAGTGGACAGTGAGATCCATTTCTCAGTAGGGACAATTATGACTGAAGAGAATGATTCATCGGGCCATCCAAAGCTAAAGATTGAAGCAGTAACCAAAACGACATTTGCGGCGGCTCAGAATGCAGTCCCTATTCTGCGACAGATAGTTGTATCCAACGAATGTGACCAGCCATTTAGCAAGCTTCGATTGACAATGCAGCCTCAGCCTGCGTTCTGTAAAGCCAAAGAGTGGGCTATTGATCGTTTACCGGCGTTGGATGAGATCCAGATCAGTGATCTTCAGGTTACGCTCGATTTCAGTGTGCTTGATCGACTCAATGAGGCCGAGCATGGGCAGTTGGCGTTTCGATTGTTTGACGGAGAAGAGCTGCTCGATGACCAAATAGTTCCAATTGAGTTGCTCGCTCGGGATGAATGGGGCGGCTCGACAGAGATGTCTCAAATCTTGGCAGCATTTGTTTCGCCGAATCATCCTCAAACATCTCAGATACTCAAAGAAGCATCAAGAATTCTTGAGAAGAGTGGTCACAATGGAGCATTGGATGGATACCAGTCCCGTGATCCTCGCAGGGCTTATATGCTTGCAGCAGCTATTTGGTCTGCAATCAGTGGGATGGGACTCTCGTATGCGCAGCCTCCCCGGTCATTCGAGAAACAAGGGCAGAAGATCCGTGATCCGGGCAGCATTGCTGAGACAGGATTGGCGACATGTCTTGACACAACACTGCTGCTCTCAGCAGCATTTGAAGCTGTAAAGCTCAACCCAGTTGTGATTTTTACGAATGGTCATGCATTCGTAGGCGTTTGGCTTGTTGATAAAACATTCCCAATGACGGTTGAGACCGATGTCACGGAAGTCCGCAAGGCTGTGGCCTCCAAGGAGTTCATGGTTTTAGAGTCTACATTGCTTACTCATCGTCCTGTCGTTGGCTTTGAGCAGGCAAGGGAGAATGGGAAGAGCCAACTAGCCGAGGACCGTGAACATGAGTTTCATATGGCTGTTGATATTGCACGGGCTCGTGCAGCGGGTATCCGTCCGATTTCGAATCTGCAATCTGGCATAGTTTCGTCATCAGACGTAGACGACACGGTAGCACCGGCGTCATTGCCGAAGTTTCCGGGATTCGACATGATTCCGGCTGAGTATGTTGAAGAGTTGACAGCTTCGCCTTCTGACCGGTTAGAGAGATGGCAGAAAAAGCTCCTCGACTTGTCGCTGCGTAATCGCTTGCTCAATTTTTCTGATACTCGCCAGACTCTTGGATTCGTTTGTGCTGATGTTCCATCCCTTGAAGATGCGCTTGCGGATGGGAAGAAGTTTCGGGTGATTTCTCTGAAAGATGAGAATCCGATTGGAAATCGTGACCCAAAATTGTACAAGCAACAGACCGGGCGTGATATACAGCATGATTTTTCGGCAACTGCGTTCACGAAGGGACAAGTTTGTGCAGTTGAATCTGGTAAGGAGATGCAGTCTCGGTTGACTACGCTCTATCGGAAAGCCAAGAGCGATTTGGCAGAGGGCGGAACAAATACACTGTTTATGGCTGTTGGTTTTTTGAGGTGGAAGAAGGACATCAAGGATGCCAGGTCTTACAAAGCTCCATTGCTGCTGTTGCCTATCAAGCTCACGAGGCGATCGGCGAAATCCAGTTACTACATTTCACATCATGAAGATGATGTCGTATTCAATCAAACACTTCTTGAGTATCTTGAACAAGAGTTTGGATTATCGATTCCCGCTCTGAGAGGGGATCTTCCTGAAGACCATTCAGGTCTTGATATTAAACTGATTTTCGAGATCATGAAACAGGCCGTTCGTGAAGTGCCAGGCTTTGAGGTCGTTGAAGACATTGCCGTTTCGACGTTCTCGTTCTCGAAGTATCTGATGTGGAAAGATTTGGTTGATCGAACGGATAGTCTGAAAAACAATCGACTGGTCAGGCATTTACTTGATAATCCAACCGAGCGTTTCGCCGATGATGGCGGGGACTTTCCACAGCCTGAGAGCATCGATCAACGAATTAGTCCGGCAAATATCTTTACTCCCCTGCCTGCTGATAGCTCGCAACTCGCTGCGGTCGTTGCTGCGGAATCAGGGAAGGATTTTGTTATCATCGGGCCGCCGGGTACGGGGAAAAGTCAGACGATTGCCAACATGATTGCGCACTGTTTGGCTCATGGGAAGACTGTACTCTTTGTTGCGGAGAAATCTGCGGCGCTTGATGTCGTGTACAGGCGTCTCAAGGCATATGGGCTTGCGGATGCGTGTCTGGAGCTTCATTCAAATAAGACCGATCGGAAGTCAGTGATTGCGCAGTTGGGTGCGGCTTGGGACCGTTCGTCTCGGGATACTGAAGACGAGTGGATCCGGTTGACTGAAACACTGAAAGTACAACGGGACGAGCTCAACCTCTATGTAAACGAACTCCACCAGCCGGGAAGCCACGGATACAGCGTGTATGAGGGGATCGGTTTCCTGGTCGGAAACAAACCCAAGTTTGAGCTTTCGTTTGCTGGGGTTGAATCGCACGACCAGGAGAGCTTTCAGTCACTAGTAGAAGTGACAGAGCGGCTGGCACTGACTCACTCTGCGGTTGCAGATTGCCAATCGTTAAGCGGGATCGAGAAAACAGAATGGTCATTTGAATGGCAGCGGGAGCTTCTCAAGTCTTCCGAGCAGTTTCACAATGAAACGCTTGGATTGGTATCTGCGTGCAATCGGCTTGAGGAACATTTGGGACTTGTGGAGAAAGTGGACTACTCAAATTCTGAACTCTCGGCTTATCTCAACCTTGCAAAAGCTATCGGGTCCGTGGCGGCAGGTGACTACCGGTTTGTGTTGAGTAGTGATGTGGAGTCTATCTCTGATTCAATTGATGAGCTTGAACAACATGTTCTTTCTTATTCAGAGAACAGCGGTTTGTTAGAGGCCAGCTTCGAGGATCAGGAGATTCTCCGTATACCCATCGATGAGATTGACCGAGATTGGAGAAAGGAGTCTGCTAAGCTCTGGCCGTTCTCTGCGCTCGGGAAGCGAAAGATTCAGAAACTGCTCCAGAGCTATGCATCCAGCGGTGTCACAAATCCAGAAGCCGATGTATCGAGACTAATCAAGATTAAGAGTGCCTTGGAATCTGTGGCGACAAGCCCAAGCAGTTCTCTACCTTGCTTTGATGGTGTGCGTTCTGATTTGGCACAGGTTCGGTTGTGTGTTGAAAATGCGGTAAGCTTGAAGAAAGCTGTTGCGGAACTTACTCGGATTGGTGCTGATAAAGCAAAGCTGGAAGAATCTTTGGGAGATGTGTTGACCTTGGATAGTAAGTCATCTCCTGTCGGAGAGGCGGCCCAAGGGCTGCGAGAAGCAAGACGCCGATTTGATCAGGCAGGCAAGATATACCTAGGGATGACAGGTGGTAAGCTCTCGGGTTCTTCGATGCGAGGTCTTGTCGACGAGTTGTCCGAAGTGCAGCGGCAATCCAACAGACTCAACGATTGGGTAAAGTGGACAAGTATCCGGAAAGAAGCCTCGGCTCGGGGGCTCAATCCGGTTGTCGAAGCATTGACAGCTGGTTTGATAGATGATCCAAAGACCGATTTCATGGTTGCCTACTTTGATTGGTGGTTGCCGTTGTCGATTGACTTGAAGCCAAAGCTTCGTAGTTTTGCTCATTGGGAACAAGAAAACCATATTGAAAAGTTCAGGGAGTTGATTGAATCAGTCCAAAGTCTTGCTACACTT
This sequence comes from Phycisphaerales bacterium, assembly GCA_017640485.1. Classification (GTDB taxonomy): domain Bacteria; phylum Planctomycetota; class Phycisphaerae; order Phycisphaerales; family UBA1924; genus UBA1924. Next base: position 64,016 of record JAEPQP010000002.1, read on the forward strand.
CAGGTTCGGCGTGCGGTGTCTCATGGGCTACCGTCACGTGATGATGTTCCTCGTAAATCAGAGCTAGGCTTGCTTCGGCATCAACTAGGACTCCAGCGACCCAGCCAATCTATTCGTGGGCTTATTGAAGGTATGCCAGAGTCGTTTACCAAGCTGACGCCATGTGTGTTGATGTCGCCACTCTCTGTCGCACAATATCTACCTGCGGAGCAGGCGTCATTTGATATGGTGATTTTTGATGAAGCGTCTCAGATAACAACATGGGATGCGGTTGGTGCAATTGCTCGTGGTAGGCAATCGATTATTGTCGGTGATCCGAAGCAGCTACCGCCTACAAACTTCTTTGGGCGGACAAATGACGAAGAAGATGAAGAACTCGCCTTGCATGAGCGCGATCTCGCAAGTATTTTGGATGAAGCGTCAGCCGCAGGTTTACCGCTACATCAACTCAACTGGCACTATCGAAGCCGAGACGAGGGGCTGATTGCGTTCTCAAATCACCACTACTACGGCCATAGGCTTGTGACTTTCCCATCCCCCAAGACCGAATCTGATGCGGTTCAGTTCCACAGAGTAGATGGTGTATATGCCCGCGGATCTGGTAGGACGAATGAAATAGAAGCAAAGGCGATTGTTGAATACATGATTGCTCGGCTCAATGATTGGGTACAACTACCAGAGGAACATCGGCTCTCAATCGGTGTTATTACCTTTAATGCTCCTCAGCAAGAACTGATTCTTGATCTTTTAGATCTTGAGCGCTCAAATCATCCCGAGTTGGAGTGGTTCTTCTCTGAAGAGAGAGAAGAGCCTGTGATTGTGAAGAATCTTGAGAATATACAAGGCGATGAACGAGACGTGATGCTGTTCTCGATTACATTTGGGCGTGATAGTGCCGGCAAGTTACCGATGGATTTCGGAGCAGTTAATCGACTGGGCGGCGAAAAACGACTCAATGTTGCCGTTACACGAGCCAAGTCAGAGTTCCATGTTTTTTCATCCATATCCGCAGAAGACATCGATACCAGGCGGGCAAAAGGGCTTGGGGTGCAGCATCTCAAAAACTATCTTGATTTCGCTGAACGAGGTGCGATTGCATTACCAGCAATGGATGAAGGGTCTCTTGGGCCGGCAGAGAATCCGTTTGAGGAATCAGTAGCAGAAGCGCTTCGTTCTAGAGGATGGGAAGTGCGTACACAGATTGGAGTTTCTGGTTATAGGATAGATCTAGGCGTAGTACACCCAGATCATGCGGGGGCGTTCCTTGCAGGCGTCGAGTGTGATGGCGCTACTTACCATAGTTCTGCCACTGCAAGAGATCGTGACCAAATCCGTGAAGGCGTGCTTCGACATTTAGGGTGGGAAATACTTCGTGTTTGGTCTACAGATTGGTTTATGCACTCAAAGTCCGCATTGGATCGAATCGATGAACTGTTGCATCAACTTCTGGAATCCAGCCGGGAAATTGAAAAGGAGGCGGAAGATGATGGGCAGCACGAGGCTGACAATGAAGAAGTGCCTGAGGCTAGTGAAAAACTAGACCTTGAAGAAGAGACGCTGTATGCAAGTCGGGTAACTGTTGATGAGACGCATGATTCGAGCGTGAATCAGGATCAAGAACTCCCGGAAGATCTGTGTGTCAATGTAGAACAGTTCTTTGAGTGGAGCTATACAGAGACACTCAAGTCGATAATTAATCATGTTGTGGCAAATCAAGGGCCAATTTCGGAAAGAATGCTGTGTAGGTCTGTGGCTCGGATTCATGGGTGGCAGCGTGCGGGCAGGCGTATCCAAGAGCGTGTGAAAGCTTGTCTTGGAGAGAATGAGTGTCATGAAGAGAATGGCAACGTCTTCATTTGGGAATCAGGGACTTTTGCAGGGGTGATTCCGTTCAGGCCGCACTTAGAAAGATCTACTCGTGATATTTCTCAATCGGAGATTCTAGGGCTTATTCAAGAGCAGCCGCATGTTCAAATGGCAGATGATCCAGCAAAAGAAGTTGCCAATCTGATGGGATTAGGAAGATTGTCTGAAGATACTCGTAGATATTTGGACACATGCATTGATGCTTTCAAGGAATGATTTGAGCACGACTCAAGTTTATCTGTTCTACTCTTGCAACTTTGAAAGGAATGGCAGTGAAAGTAAGAGTCAAGAATTGCATAAAACTGTTCGAGCAAATCAAAACGAGGGGATAAAATGAATGAGATAATTTGTCCGCACTGCCATAAAGCGTTCAAAATAGATGAGGCAGGGTATGCTGATATTTTGAAGCAGGTTCGTGACCGTGAATTCGAGCAACAGTTGCGGGAGAGGCTTGAGTTAGCTGAAAACGAAAAAAAGAATGCGGTTGAAATTGCCATTAGCAAACTCAACAGCGAGATGCTGAAGGCCGCATCAGATAAAGACGCCAAAATTCAAGGGTTAGAGGCCAAGATAGCTGCTGGCCAGGTTGAGCAGAAGTTGGCAATCAATGAAGCCCTTAAGGCTGTTGAAAAGGAGCGAGACGATTTAAGGAGCAGCTTGGATCGTGCGGAGCTTGAGAAAAAGCTTGGGGAGCAAGCACTCAAAGACAAGTATGAAACGCAGATAAAGGATCGTGAAGAATCGATTGAGCGCCTGAGAGACATGAAGGCGCGCCTTTCGACCAAGATGGTCGGAGAAACGCTCGAACAGCACTGTGAGACAGAGTTTAACCGTATCCGAGCGACGGCCTTCCCATTCGCCTATTTTGAAAAGGATAACGACGCTTCATCTGGTAGTAAAGGTGATTACATTTTCAGAGATAAAAATGACACAGGAATTGAGATCATATCGATCATGTTTGAGATGAAGAATGAAAGTGATTCAACAGCGACAAAGAAGAAGAACGAAGACTTCCTCAAAGAACTGGACAAGGACCGAGCTGAAAAGGGTTGCGAATACGCAGTGCTTGTTTCACTGCTTGAGCCAGACAGCGAACTGTACAATACCGGGATTGTCGATGTGTGCCACCGCTACCCAAAGATGTACATCATTCGTCCACAGTTCTTCATACCGATAATCACGCTTCTGCGAAATGCGGCTCTGAAATCACTCGAATACAAAGCTGAACTGGCATTAGTTAAGGCTCAAAATATGGATATTACTGATTTCGAAGAAAAACTAGAAAAGTTCAAAACGGGGTTTGCAAAAACTATGATCTAGCCTCCAGAAAGTTTCAGACTGCTATCGACGAAATCGATAAATCTATTAGTCACTTGCAGAAAACGAAAGAGGCTTTACTCAGCACAGACAGGAACCTCCGTCTTGCCAACGACAAAGCTCAGGATGTCACAGTCAAGAAGCTGACCCGCAAAAACCCAACAATGGCTGAAAAGTTTGCACAACTAGAAAGGGGCGGGGTGTCTGACGCTGGTAAATGAGGGCAGCCGTTGATGCAATCGAATGAGAATAGAGACAACGCATGCAAGTGATCTTGGGGACCGATTCACCGGCGGCCCAGACTGGGAGTTTTCAAGCTAAAGCTTGGGTATAAGCCGTTCCAACTCACTAATTTTTACCGGCTTACAACTGATTGGACTTCTATTTCAAATCGCTCAACTTCGGGACAATACATAATCCGAACAGTAGAATGCACCCGAGAGCTTTCTTGCTCTCTCAGCGGAAGCTCATCAAGGCGGGTGTATGGCGAAGAAAAAGCAGACGAAGAAGAAATCTGAATCCAATGGGGCTGCCTTAGGGTTCGAAGAGAAGCTCTGGGCATCTGCTGATAAGCTCCGAGGCTCTATTGATGCCGCTGAGTACAAGCATGTCGTACTTGGACTCCTTTTTCTCAAATACATCTCTGATGCTTTCCAAGCTCGGCGTGAAGAACTTGAGGCTCTGATTGCAGACCCCGAATCGGATTATTTCACCGATGGTGATGATGACTGGGCGAACCAAACCCTTGAGGACAAGGACGAGTACGCCTCCAAGAACGTCTTCTGGGTGCCGCCCGAGGCTCGGTGGAAGCAACTCCAAGCCCAAGCCAAGCGGCCTGACATCGCCAAGCTCATCGATGACGGCATGTACGCCATCGAGCGGGACAACCCTCGACTCAAGAACGTACTCCCCCGTGACTACGCCCGCCGTGGTATTCCCGCTGAACGCCTAGGCGAACTCATCGACCTGATCTCCGGCATCGGGTTGGGTGACAAGGAGTCGAGGGCGAAGGACATCCTCGGACGGGTCTACGAGTACTTCCTCGGCAAGTTCGCCGCCGCTGAAGGTAAGCTGGGCGGTGAGTTCTATACGCCTCGCAGCATCGTCAAGCTGCTCGTCGAGATGATCGAGCCGTTCAAGGGCCGAGTCTACGACCCCGCTTGCGGTTCGGGCGGCATGTTCGTGCAGGCCGAGCGGTTCGTCGAAGCCCACGAGGGCAAGGCGACCGACATCTCCATCTACGGCCAGGAGTCCAACCCGACGACCTGGAAGCTCGCCAACATGAACCTCGCCCTCCGGGGCATCGAGGCCCACCTTGGCGAGAAGCACGCCGACACATTCCACAACGACCTGCACAAGGATCTGAAGGCCGACTTCATCCTCGCCAACCCGCCGTTCAACGTCTCGGACTGGGGCGGCGAGCGACGCCGGGAGGATGTCCGTTGGAAGTACGGCACGCCGCCGGTCGGCAACGCCAACTACGCCTGGATCCAGCACTTCATCCACCACCTCGCCCCCAACGGCATCGCCGGGTTCGTCATGGCGAACGGCTCGATGTCCTCCAACTCGGGCGGCGAGGGCGATATCCGCAAGGCCCTCGTCGAGAATGACCTCGTCGATTGCATGATCGCACTGCCCGGCCAGTTGTTCTTCACGACCGGCATCCCCGTCTGCCTCTGGTTCGTGACCCGCAGCAAGGCGGGCGGCACACTCGGCGGCAAGAAGTTGCGGAACAGGCGCAAACAGACGCTCTTTATCGATGCCCGCAAGCTCGGCTCACTCGTCACCCGGACGCTGCGTGATTTGTCAGAAGAAGAGGTCGCCCGCATCGCCGAGACCTATCACGCCTGGCAGGGAGAGGGCGGCGAGTACGAAGACGTCGCCGGGTTCTGTAAGTCGGCGACGGCTGAAGAGATCGAGAGCCACGGCTTCGTGCTGACGCCTGGTCGATATGTCGGGGCCGAAGATGTCGAGGACGACGGCGAACCGTTCGAGGAGAAGATGACTCGGTTGACGGCAGTACTTCAGGAGCAGTTCGCTGAGTCGAGACGACTACAAGATCAGATCAACGAGGTCTTGGGATTCACACAAGCCGGAGTCGCTAATGGCTAAGCCTACACCACAGCTATTGCTAGGGATTCTGCGTCATCGAATGCAGTACGATTTCCCCGTTGGCGCTTACTACGAGAGTATCTGGGCTGCGTGGGAAGAACGGATCAAGCAAGGGCAGAAGCAGGAGCAGGCTAACCTCAAGAAAATGTACGAGTCATGGGGAGGTCATCCTGATGCGGATGATTGGGCCGCTGACGACAACTACATGATCGGAGAAGCTACCCGGAGTATGTATGCCGCACTCTGTGTTGCGATATGGGCTCAATGTGAGACCACCCTTGGTGCCCTATCCAGATTCGTGGGAAAGAAACCCAGCCACAAGATCATTGACGTAAAAAAATCGTTCAAGTCATCGGCTCGCATCGACATGGAGCATTGCGCCGGGTACTCGATCTTCAACGGGCTCAGAATCCTGAACAACTCGTTCAAGCATTCTGACGGTAAATATCGAGCATCGGGAAGACCCGTACACGACCAACTCGACCCTGCGTTTGAGATGTCTGCTCAAGTCCGTCTGGATTCATCTGATCGCATCGAGTACGAAAACCTCGACCTCAGCGCTGTCGTTGATGGGTGCGGTCGGTTCTTTGGTGATCTTATCGCCCAGCTTGATTCACACGTCAAGACCAGTCAAGCGGGTGGCCCGCCATGAGACGGAACGTCCACACGTTTGGCTCGCTCATCGACGATGGCACGCTAAGTGTTACGGACGGGTATCGAGCCAAGAACGTTGAGCTTGGTGGGGATGGCCTCCTCTTTCTCCGTGCGGGTCATGTGACCGATACCCACATCAATTTCGAGGGCGTCGATCGTTTTAGCAAGGCTCTGGCACCCAAGCTGGAAGATAAAACCTCTCGGCCTGGCGATGTCGCCGTGACGACGAAAGGCAACAGCACCGGGCGGACGACGTTTGTCACCGAGGACATGCCGACATTCGTCTACTCTCCGCACCTGAGTCGATGGCGCAGCCTCGATCACGACATTCTTTGTCCCGGATTCCTACGATACTGGTCCCGAGGGCGAGAGTTCGTTGAGCAACTACATGGGATGATGGTCTCTACAGACATGGCTCCGTACCTGAGCCTGAGAGACCAACGACTGCTTCGGATCATGCTTCCGACGATCGATGAGCAGCGGGCCATCGCTTCGGTCCTCGGCTCGCTCGACGACAAGATCGAGTTGAACCGGCGTATGAACCACACGCTTGAGCAGATGGCGGCGGCGATATTTAAGGCGTGGTTCGTGGACTTCGAGCCCGTCCGGGCCAAGGCCAGCGGGGCCACCTCTTTCCCTAGTATGCCCCAGCCGGCCTTCGATGCTCTCCCTACCACATTCGTCAACTCCGAGCTTGGTCCGATTCCTGATGGGTGGGAGGTCAAGCCGTTCAGCGACTGCGTCACGATTTGGAGTGGAGGTACGCCCAAACGATCCGAGTCAAGCTTTTGGGGCGGCGACATACCTTGGTACTCGGTCAAAGACGCCCCATCTGAGAGTGATGCTTGGGTAATCGATACGAGCGAGAAGATCACTCAAGAGGGACTTGACGGTAGTGCAGCAAAACTACTGCCGATCGGGACGACCATTATCTCTGCTCGGGGAACCGTCGGAACTCTTGCGTTGACTGCAATACCGATGGCGATGAATCAGTCGTGCTACGGGCTAGAAGGTGTCGCAGGTGCAGGATCGTACCTGACCTATTGGCGTACTCGTCAAGCAGTTGATTTGCTGAGGCAAAGAAGCCACGGAAGCGTCTTTGACACAATCACCAGGGACACGTTTGACGGAGTTCCGATTGTTACTGCACCTCCCGCAGTACTTTCGGCATTCGATAAAGTCGTTGAAGGATCCATGCATTTAATGAAGCAGAGCGGGACAGAGTCTCGCATACTTGCTGAGACTCGGGATGCCCTGCTGCCGAAGCTGCTCTCGGGGGAGGTACGTGTTGAATCCATCGTGATTGAGGAGGCACTCGCATGACAACAGCACCATCCGATCTCTCGTCCTTCTCTGACCCACTGATTCGACCTGAGCTAGAGAACATCGAGCGTCTCTTATCGCAGAGCCGCCGTCTGTTCCTGTTCGGTGCAGGATGCAGCAAGGTAGCTGGCTTGCCGCTGACTACAGAACTGTGTGACATGATCCTCAAAGAGCTTGGCGATGAAAACGTCAAGAAGCTTCTGGAGTCGATTCGTGACGAATACGACGGCGAGAGCCAGTCAACCATCGAGGATTACCTCAGCGACATCGTCGATTTGAAGGCGATGGCGGATCGACGGGTCCATAGGGGTTGCACCGTTGGCACTGTTGCATACCAGGGCACTGACTATTCCTCCGAAGATCTGAGTGATGCTCTCAGCCTGATCAAGGGCGAGATTCGCAAAGCCATCGGTACGAGTCAGACCCCAGACATAAGTGTTCACCGCATCTTCGTTCGGCACGTCAATCAGTTGCTTACAGACAAGCCCTCCGCTAAACGCCGGACTGACTACTTCGTGATGAACTATGACACATTGGTGGAAGATGCCCTTGGCCGAGAGCGAATCAGTTTTACCGATGGATTCGCCGGAGGAATCACTGGGTGGTGGGATCCTGAACGGTTTAATGACCAGTCATTGATTGCAAGGGTCATCAAGCTTCACGGGTCTATCGACTGGTGTCTATTCGACCATGAGTACTTTCCTAGCCGACTTCGCCCCTCAACCGTTGAGCCACCCACCGACGAGCAGGTGATGATCTGGCCTACGGCTACGAAGTACCGGGAGACCCAGTTGGACCCTTATGCTCAAGTGTTGAGCCTGTTTCGCACAGCGTTACGCCCTGCGCAGAGCGAAGATGCCGTTCTGATGGTGGTCGGCTACAGCTTCGGAGATGACCATATTAATTTGGAGATCGAGCGAGGTCTACGAGACTCAGGAGAGAGGCTCAGCGTCTTGGCTATGTGCTATGACGACTCGCC
>JAEPQP010000092.1 GCA_017640485.1 Phycisphaerales bacterium
AGATCCGCCATCAATCGCGCCACGTCCCTGGACCGCCCGTCCATGATTACGCAACGATCGGCACATATCAGCGAGCCGTACATCATCCGTGACGATCATCCCCCCCTCACCCGTCGTGATCTGTTTGTTTGGATAAAACCCGAAGACCCCCACGCGTCCGAACGCCCCCGCGTTGACCCCTTTGTACTTGGAACCCAGCGCCTCGCAGCAATCCTCGATCAGCGGGATCTCATGCTTCTCAGCGATCCGTGCGTACGCGTCCATGTGCTCCGGATTCCCGAACGCCTCGACCGCGAGGATCGCTTTGGTGTTGGGGGTAATTGCTTGCTCCACAAGCTTGGGATCCGCGTTGAGACTGCGCGGGCAGATGTCCACAAACACTGGCTTGGCGCCGACATACAGGATCACATTGCTCGACGCAATAAAGGAAAAGGGTGTTGTCACCACCTCATCCCCCGGCCCAATCCCCAGCGCCACCAGCGCCATGTGCAAACCCGCGGTCCCCGATGAGCACGCGATCCCGTGCTGAACACCGACACGATGAGCGACCAGTTCCTCAAACCGCTCGATCATCGGCCCGATCGAGAGTCTGCTCGATCGCAAGACCTTGAGAACCATCTCCTCTTCATGCAGGGAGATATTGGGACGACTCAGTGGTATTTCTTGATGCGCCATACACCCTGATTGTCGGCTCAATACAACCCAAAGCACAACCCCCTACGCCAAAGAAACCGACATTATTCTCAGCGTGCACGATCAATCCCGCTCGCCCGACTGACGATGCATCATCCTCACCCGCTCGCACAGCTCGTCCGCGAGTCCCTTGACCGTGATCCCGGATTGAGGCCCCATCGCCGCACAGAGTTCCAGATTCTCGATCCGCCCCTGGATCCGTTTCGCGGCCGTAATCACTGTCGAATGATTCGGTCTTCCGATGGAATGAGCGATCTCAGGGAAACTGTTGGTGGTCAACTCGCGAGCAAGATGCACGATCAGTTCGCGAGCAAGCACCACCGTCCGATGACGACCCCTCCCACTCAGATCCTGTCTGGTCACCCCCAGATGCTCGCACACCACACGCATGATGAGACTAATCGGGATCGGTCCACGCGAAGCAGAGACACTCTCAGATCCGCAGCGGAGCTGCAAAGCCCGATGAATACTCGTGAGCGTCGGTCCACCGTGCTGATCCTGATCGAGCAGTTTCGCAACCGCTTGAACCTGCACGATCGCCCCCTCAAGCTCTCGGACCGAAGCGCCCTGTCCCACCCCCGTCCGATCCAGGATCGCGCCCAGACCCGCATCATCAATCGACATCCCGCGCACCCGACAGATCTGACGAGCGATCCGGAGCCCGAGATCCCGATCCGGAGCATCGATCCGAGCCACGACCCCGCCGTTGAATCGAGACGCGAGCCCCGAGTTGAGCCGAGCGATCTCGTTGGGTGGTGCGTCCGAAGCAATGATGACCTTCGCGCCGCTGAGCGACAACGTGTTGAAGATCTGCAGCAGTTCGTGCTGTGTGCTTTCTTTCCCGGCGACCATGTGCACATCATCCAAGCAGAGCACATCGAGTCCCTTGAACTTCTTCTCGAACGATTCAACCGTCTTGGTCCGGATCGCTTGCACAAAGGAGTTCGTGAACGCTTCACCAGTGATGTACCGGACCTTGGATCCTGGGACCATCTGCCGATACCGCTGACCCGCCGCTCTCAGCAAGTGGGTCTTCCCAAGACCACACGATCCATGGATATAGACCGGTGGACACGCAGATGGTGATTCGAGCAGAGCTTTGACCGCGCCGATCGCGAGCTTGTTCGCGGCTCCAACCAAAAAACCCTCGATCGATGGACATGCCGGCTGCGCATTTCGAGGACCCTGACGACTCGGCGCACGACCCGCGACCAGATCATTCACACGCGGATTCCCGGCATGACGACCCGGGAGCGATTGCGGCGCAGATTCACTCCGGGACCCAGCGCGTGGTTTGGGTTCGATTGTGGAATCCGGAGTATCCGAATCCATCAACGAGAACCGAACCTCCGCGTTTGGATCCCCAGATTGCTCGCGGATCGTGGATCGCAGATCGTCCCCGATCTGCTTCTGGATCATGTCGAGTGTGAATCGGTTGCGTGCTCGAACACAGATCCCCTCTTGATCCATCATCAGCTCAACCCCGCTCGATCCACTGTTCCCCGATGCTTCTGCAGCATCACCGAGGTAGCGCCGAACCTTGTTTCGACCCAGTCGAGATTCCAGACCCGCCCGGAGCCGCTGCGTTGGGGATGCTTGCGAGGAACCAGCGCTCTGCGCGTGCGTGCTGAACTGATACGAAGCAGGTGACTGGGTGTCGTTTTGGTAGCGACTCTGCGAACGAGACTCGGATTGGTCTTGATGAGTGTGGTTAAACTTGATCACTGACACGAGAAAGCCTCATACTGACCGAGCTGGGTCGTCCGGGACCGCGAGTCGCACACTAAGGACGCAATCATCGCGCCCGATCATGTGCACCGGCGTTCAAACTCCATGAACTGCATCTGAATCCTTCACGCATGGACACAACGATCGCGATCACGGTGGGGGATCCCATCCGTCCCTGGCACTCTGAAGAGCGCTGTAGCATAAAGCCGGGTGCTGAGCAGGTGTCCCCAGTGATTCATCGCCTCGCGGCGTCACTCGTCGTTCCCTGATCTCCATTCATCTGCCGGTCTGGATGTGATGAATATTCATCGCAACTCAGAGGCTCATGAACTGGCCGGATCGGGTCGTTCTACTCAGCAGAAAGAGTCCTGTCTGCCCACGAGTCATTCCATAACTCGCAGAGTGATACTAGAACGAATCCGCATGCTTTGCAACAGTTTCATACTTCTCCAAACCCCAGTTCACTCGCATGCATTCCAACTGACAAACACTTACGAACGCAAAACTTTTTTCATCCACAGCGATCATGATTTATGCACAATCACACCGGACGAACATACCCCACGCGCGCATCAAACCGCTGAAAACCAAGGCTCAAATACACATTGGACGCCGGTGAATTGCGCCGATCAACCGCGCAGGTGACCTCGTAGACCGTGTCCTTGATACGCAGTGATCGCAGTGCATGAACAAGCAACCGCTTTCCAAAGCCTCGACCCTGCACTTCGGGTCCAAGACCGAGGTAGACCAGTTCGACTGATTCGTTTGGTGGACAGTGCGTAAGCAGACAGCAGCCAACAGGTTCGCCCTCTTTGAGCATCAGCCACCACCTCGACGTATCAAACACACCCGTCGATCGATGGCTCTCAATCACATCCGGCATCGACCGCATCCCGCAGAGCTCTGGACAGTCCAGCGTGCGATCGTACGACCGCTCCAAGGCTCGCGCCAGCAACGACCCGTCGCTGGTCGGGGTTTCCATCGAAAGATCCCGGATCGCACGCACCACAATCCCGTCTCCCCAATCTGCTTGAGCTGACTCGAGCTCGCGGATTCTCCCAAAGTCCATCCGCAGATAGTCCAGCGTCCCCACACAGGTCATGGATGCCCGCTGACAGATCGTGTGGAACCATTCGTTCTTGGGTTCAAAGAGCATCTGAGCAATCTTCACCCGATCCCCGGCAACCTCAGGCAGATCCTCGATCGCAGCTACAAGCGAAGCTCCGATCTCGTCGATCTGAATCGATTCGCTCCCAAATGCCTTGAATGCATCGAGTTGCGCTGTCGATCCCGCAACACCCCCCTGTTTTGGGGAAGACACAAAGCACATCCCCGTCCCCCCGGCTCCAGGCACCACCATGCACACCTGACGAACTGCAGGCTGATTCTGCTTCGGATCCCCCAAGATCCCCCAAACAAGATCCAAATCAATGCCGTGCCGAGCCGCATTCCGGACCAACCGCTGGGCGCCGATTCTGGGATTCCCCTCAGTGATCAGCCGTTCGAGCGCGGACTGCACCTGATCCCGCTGAATCCGAACCGCTCGCGATGACGATCCGTGTTGCACATCAGTCGGCGGCGTTGAATCAGATGGGTGTGGGTGCGTGGTCATGGATTCGAGTGGAGGGTCATGATGTTGGTCCAGTGCTCCAGAGTACCAGTTCCGAGACGCCTTCCCGACCTGATTGTGCAACCATCGGCACATTCTTGCGGATCGGGACATTCAGACCCGCCATGACACGGCACCAGTCACTAGACTACCATGCACCTCCAGTCGAGACCACCCGAGCACGCACAGCGTGCTTTCGGATCATCCATCACGATCCAAATCCCGACCGGTTCAGTACGATTCATTCATCCAGCCAAGACGAGATCACCATGCCTGCACCCTTCAAAACCGCACTCAAAGGCTTCATTCTGGGTTCCATGCTCCTGCTGAGCTTCAAAGCGCAGGCGGTTGTCGCACCAGAACCTTCTCCAGTCGCGACGACCTGGGAGTTCACCTTTGATCAAGGACCGCTCCGTCTGATCTGGGTCGAGACCGACCTAGGACGCAAGCCGTACTTCTTCCTCACCTACCGCGTCACCAACTTCTCAGGCAACGACCTCCTCTTCGCGCCCGATGTCACCCTCATGACCGACAACACCACGATCCTCAAATCGGGTCGCGATGTCCCACTGAGCGTCACCAACGCGATCCTCGACGAGCTCGACAACCCGCTCATCGAATCGCAGATCGACATCGTCTCGACTGTCCTCCAAGGACCTGAGCACGCCCGCGACGGCGTCCTGATCTGGCCTGCCAATGACCTGGATGTCGATGAGGTCACGATCTTCTTCGCGGGTCTCAGCGGCGAGTTCGAGTCCTATGTCGTCGGACGCGAGAGCGATAACCCGCGCCGATACACACTCCGCAAGACCCTGATGCTCCGCTTCGCCACCCCCGGCGACTTCAGCAACCAGGGCGCCCGCCCGTTTGATCTGGACGAAAAACGCTGGGTGATGCGGTAAACCAACCAAAGACCGACCCGTGCTCAAAGCATTGTGTTTAAATCCAACGCTTGAAGCGCGGAATTGAGATCCAACAGAGCGTCCAGATCTGGACTCAAATGATTGAGCCGCCTACGCTTGCCCCCGCGACGTATTTGGTCGCCTGACGATAGAACCCCGATCCGCTCATTTGAGCAACGATGGATCAGACGACGGAGATCACTGATATGGCACATAAAAAGGGCCAGGGCTCAACCAAGAACGGACGCGACTCCAACCCACAGTACCGCGGAGTCAAACTCTACGGCGGCGAGTCAGCCAAGCCTGGAGCGATCATCATCCGTCAGTGCGGCACCCGCTTCAAGCCAGGCTTCGGCGTCCGCATCGGTAAAGACGACACCCTCTACTCCGTCTCGACCGGCAAAGTCGTCTTCCAAAAGAACGGCCGCGTCCATGTCGACCCATACGAAGAAGATGTCGCCCGCCCACAATGGCTCCGCGAATACCGTGCCGCCCACGCGAGCTGAATATCTGCAATCAATATGTACGAAAACACCCAGCGTATGCTGGGTGTTTTTATGTTGCAAATAGATGAAGTCAAGAACCGATGATACCAGTGAGGGCGAGTGCTCTTTCCATCTGTTCCCATCGTTGTTCGAGCGTGCCTGTATAGCCCAGTGCGATACGCACAAGCCCTGGATTGATTCCTGCTTTTTCAAGGTCCTCGTCTGACATCTCACTCGATGTAGAACTCGCAGAGCAAGAGAGAAGTGTGTCAAAGAAACCCAGACTCACGGCCATAAACCCGAAGTTGCACTTGTTCTGCAGTGTGTCGATGAGTTTGTTACCAAGTTCGGCACTGCCCACATCGATCGTAAAGATCCCGCCCGCGCCATACGGCTCGTTCCCGATTCTCTTCAGCAGTCCATGGTCCCTGTGGGACTCCAATCCGGGGTAGCTCACATCGAGACCCATCGATTCGAGTTTCTGCGAGAAATAGAGTGCTCTGCGTGAGTGCTCGATCATGCGCAGCCCGAGATGGGGGATCCGCATGCTGATGTTTGAAGCGATCCTGGGATCCATCGTCGGACCAAGGAGCATCAGCGATCCGAGATGAAGATCCATCAGACTCCCGATGAACTCCTCGCTGCCGCAAATTGCACCCGCGATCGAGTCCGAAGCGCCATTGATATATTTCGTCAACGAATGCACCACGACATCGGCTCCCAATGACAGGGGCGACACCATCAGCGGGCAGAAAGTGTTATCAACGATCAGTTGAGCACCGTGCTTGTTCGCGATCTCCGCGAGAGCCGGGATATCAGCCACCCGGAGTGTCGGGTTTGACATTGTTTCAATATACAGCACCCTAGTCTGCGGACCGAACGCTCGATCAACCGCGTCAAGATCCGACATGTCGACAAAGGTTGTGTGGATACCCATTTTGGCCGGGAAGTAGTCGTGGAAGAGCGCAAAGGTCCCGCCGTAGATCGTATCGCTTGACACAATGTGATCCCCGGAGTTGCACATCTGCAATACCGCAGACGAGATCGCACCCAAGCCGCTCGCGGTGCAGTATGCGGATTCAGATCCTTCGAGTGCCGCGAGTTGCTTGCCCAGTGCGTAGACCGTCGGGTTGAAGTGTCGGCCGTACAAATAGCAGCCGCCCTGATCGGGACCGTGCTCTCCCTGGAAAACCGCGGGCATGGTGTTGGCTTCCATAACCGTGAAGGTTGTGCTCGCTTCGATGGACATGTTGACCCCGCCGTGCTCGCCAAACTCGTGGCGTGCGTTGGCAAGGGCTTCGATCGGGTTGATTCGGCGGCTGGTCATATCAGGCCTCGGCGTGGGATAATCATTGATGGACCTTTGATTGTTCGCGAAGAGTCTCAAGATCCACCAGAACCATGTCGGTTATTGAGGCGTTGGAAATGAACGAACTCACTCAGGCATATAATTTTTCATGCTCGAACTCAGACCAAACTGCGAATGCTGCGATAGAGACCTTCTCCCGGACTCGATCGACGCAATGATCTGCTCGTTCGAATGCATATTCTGCCGATCATGTGTTGAGGGGAAACTCAAGAACACCTGCCCGAACTGCGGTGGAGGCTTTGTTTCAAGGCCCATTCGTCCTACCCAACTACTTGACAAATACCCAGCTTCAGCTGAGCGTGTGCAATCCACGTCAGACCGGTGTTGGGATCAATGAAGCAGAGTCATAGTTGTTGTTTGAATGAATCGATGCCATCCGTATTTGCGGGCGGTTCTGTTCACAAGTACCTATGCAGTTGTCTTGGCTAAAGAATCCAAAATACCTGCACTGCGGGCGATTGCAAAGGCTTGATCAATCATGAAATCGATACCGGTGTCTGTTGGAGTCCCAATGAAACCGTAGTAAAATCGATCTTCACACCAGATCATCATCGGGTGAATTAATGAGCAACTGGTACCGAGTTGTTTTTCAACTTCCTCAGTGAGGAAGAACTTTGAGGTTTCAAAGTCTCCAACCGTACGCCATTTCTTGTTGAATGATTTTGACCCGACTCGATATTTACGCGGCTGAGTCAGTCTGTGGAAGCCAAGCGGAGATTTTTTGATTTGAACTGTATCAGGAGCGGTCTCTGCTGGAACTGAGCAAAGACTGCACTTCTGTTTAGTTCTGTTTACATATCTTGAAAGAAACAACAAATCACATGCGTGTTGTCTGTGTGTATTTCTACGGACTTCATCCAGTGTCCAGGAATACAGAGGCTTTGTTCCGCCATTGATGAGTTTCTTTTCGTATTGCTCGGTGTCATCATTGCCAAGGATCTGAAACCCCATTTCATCCAAATATGTCAAACGCAAAGATCGGTATTTGATGAACTTATATACGATGTAGATTCCGATCAGAGCCATTGGAAGGGCTATGGAAACGTACAGGCTGTAGATCATCCACTGAGGAATTGGGTGGGGGCCATAAATAACCAGCCATATTGGCCAAGCAAATGTCAGGAGGATTAACATCGACCAACCTGAGATTTTTTGCGATTCAACGGTCAGTGGGTCCTTGGAAGTTGGTCGAGTGTGGTTCATATCGCCACTCGAACAGTTGCAGCACTTTGGATGATCTCCTCAAACACCTCAAACCCCACCTGCGTCGCCCCGTCCGACCACGCTTCCTTCGGCTCCGGATGACACTCCACAAACAACGCATGGACCCCGATCGCCGTCGCGGCTTTCGCGAGTTGCAGCGCCCGATCCGGACGCCCACCCGTCTGCTCGCCGCTGCCTGGGAGTTGTGTTGAGTGCGTCACATCGAAGCACACCGGAGGTGATCCCAGATCTGTGAACTTTGAGCAATCCAGCTCCATCATGTCCGCGACTCCGATGAAGTCGTTGACCAATCGGTGATACCCAAAGAAAGTCCCGCGCTCAGTCAGCATCAGGTTCTCGCATCCCGCTTCCGTTGCTTTGCGGACCGGTCCTGCCATTTCTCCGGGAGACAAAAACTGCCCCTTCTTGATGTTCACGCCCTTCCCGCGCTTCGACGCTTGCTCTGCCGACGCAACGACCAAATCGGTCTGCCGACACAAAAACGCGGGGATCTGGATCAGGTCCACCACCTCAGCGATCGCCTCCGCTTGCTCCGGAGCATGGATATCCGTTGTCGTGGGTACGCCGAGCTCTTGCTTGATCGCTTGAAAGTACTCCAGCCCCTGCTCGATTCCGATGCCTCGTTTGGAGTTGATGGAGGAGCGGTTCGCTTTGTCAAAGCTCGCCTTGAACACATACGGCAGTCCGAGTGATTCACAAACCGCTTTGCAGTGCTTCCCCACCTCGAGACCCAGTTCCAACGATTCAAGCGTGCAAGGCCCCGCGATGATCGCGAGGGGGTGTCCCTGTCCAATGGTGATGTCGCCGACGCTGCAGATTCGTGGATTGGTGGTCATGCCCAACGGTAGGGCGTGCTCGCACGATTTGTGTGCTAGACTACTGCCCTGAATACCCGGGCGGGTAGCTCAGTTGGCTAGAGCAATCGCCTTACACGCGATGGGTCGTGGGTTCGAGTCCCTCTCCGCCCATTTTCTCCCCCCTTGATTCCAGAATGGTGGGACACCACCGAGATGAACGCACTCGATTTTCTATACCTGCCGCTCGCGGTCCTCAGCGCCCCGTTCTGGGCACGCAAAAAACGAGGCGGCTGGTCCGAGCGGTTCGGGAAAGTCGAACCGATGCTCAGCGAGCGGTGGGGGAGTCATCAACAACCAGTCGTCTTGCTCCACGCCGTCTCTGTCGGTGAGGTCAATGCGCTGCGTGCGCTTGTCCCGATCCTGACCGATCACACGACCGTAGTCATCTCCACCACAACCGATACCGGCTTAAAGAGAGCACAGTCACTGTTCAGCGACTCCTGCGAGGTTGTCCGCTACCCCCTCGACTGTTCGTGGATGGTCAAGCGATTCCTCAACACCATCAACCCCGATGTCGTCGGTCTCGTCGAACTCGAGGTCTGGCCAAACTTCGTCAAAGCCTGCACAGCAAGATCAATCCCCATCGGGATCATCAACGGCCGACTCTCCGCGCGTTCGTTCAAGGGCTACCAGAAAATCCGGTTCCTGCTGCGCTCAACCTTCGCGCGACTCGATTTCGCGTGCATGCAGGATCAGGAGTACGCCCATCGTGTCCGAGCGATGGGTGCTGAATCCGTCGAAGTCACCGGATCCATGAAATGGGATGCGCTCGATGTCGCTGGACCGATCCCGCAGCCCACCCAGTCCGCGATCCAACTCGCCGAGCAGCTGGGTCTTGATCGAAGTCAGCCGATCGTCGTCGCGGGATCGACCGCAGAGGATGAAGAGCAGCTCATCGCAAGCGCCTGCCCTCAAACAGTCCAGCTCATCTGCGCCCCACGCAAGCCAGAGCACTTCGAAGATGCCGCCGCCGCGATGCCGGGGTGCACCCGTCGCAGCACCGGTGTGCCGAGAGCCAACACCCGCTTCCTCCTCGACACGATCGGTGAACTCTCCGGCCTCTACCAACTCGCGGATCTGGTCATCATCGGACGCTCGTTTGGTACTCTCCACGGCTCAGACCCCCTCGAACCCGCGGCGCTCGGGAAACCGATCCTCATCGGTCCCCAGCACTCGGATTTCACAACCCAGATCAACGCTCTGCTTGAAGTAGACGCGATCGAGGTCATCACCCGAGACGGGCTCGAAGACCGCATCCACGCCCTGCTCAACGACCCGCAGCGTCGATTGGAACTGGGTGACCACGCCCGCTCATGTGTCGCTCAGCATCAGGGGGCATCAAAAGTGCACGCCGAGACACTTTTGAGGTTTGCGGATTGAAGAAATCCACAAAGGATGGGGCATATCATGACTCTCTTATGCGCCCTGCACTGCAGAGCGGATCAGAAACGCCTAGGAGCGTAGCTCAATCGGTAGAGCATCGGCCTTTTAAGCCGCAGGTTCAGGGTTCGAGTCCCTGCGCTCCTATTCCAAGTCCCGGCCACGCTCTTGTGACCCTCGAGCGTGCGGTCGATACGGAGCTTTGCCTTTCGTGACCAACGCGAGCACACCAACCAATCCAATCCTCATGGATCCCGATGCCCCTGCTCCGGGTGCTCAGCCGCATGTCCAGGTCATCCACGCGAACTGGCATGATGGACAGCTCCACCTCTGGATCGAGCAGTGCCCATCCGGAGACTGGTGGACTTCCGTAGCCACCAGTATCCCAGCCACTCCAGCGGATGATTCCCAGAACGAAGCGATCGCACACCCCAACACCACGATCCCCGATTGGATCCAAGGCCGCAACAGCTCCATCACGCTCCGACTCCCGATCCACGACCTGCGACCCATCCCCTCAGCGAAAATGGCGATGTTCGGAGGCATCGAAACAGAAGAAATCGTCGCGAGCGGCCTCGCTGATGTCCGCATCAGCACCCTCGCGTTGGATCCACACCAGATCCCACCAACACTCGAGTCACTCATCGATCGCCAGGACGCGATCGAGGACTTTCATGTCGGTCCGGGGGTCCAGTATTTCGTCGCCGCGAGCCGACTCGCTGAGCACCTGATCGCTGGTCACCGGTTCGTCCCAATGGTCTTCCAAGACGCCGACGGACGACTCACCGGGCGCTGGCAGCCTTGGCTCTCGGATGACAAATCCGCAAAGCGTGTCCACAAA
>JAEPQP010000245.1 GCA_017640485.1 Phycisphaerales bacterium
CTCGCCAGCACCACAAGGACATGATGGGGTTCGTTGAGAAACTCCTCAAATCACTCGGACTCCCCCACCGCTTGCTCCAGTGCTGCACTGGTGATCTGGGAGTCAAGAACGCGGACATGATCGACATCGAGTGCTGGATGCCATCGCGCGGAGATGAAGATGCGGAGGGCATCCCGACTGGTGAGTTCGGCGAAACCCACTCAGCGAGCAGGCTGTATGACTACCAGTGCCGACGCTTGAATATGCGGTACCGCGCCGGAGGAGAAGGCGGGAGCGGTTCGACCACCTTCTGTCATTCGCTCAATAACACGGTCGCCGCGTCTCCACGCATCCTGATCCCGATCATCGAGATGTATCAGAACGAGGACGGCTCGATCACAATCCCCGAAGCGCTGCGGCCGTACATGAATGGCCAGGAACAGATCGGCTGAGCAACAACTGGATTGGGAATGCGAAGCATCACAAGATTATGTTGAAAGTTTTTGCTATATTGCATTGACTTTGCTGTCATGTGTGCCAACAACTACCCTCGCTCCTCGTATTGTGCGTCGAGCAAGGAGTCCCCATCATGTTGCCTCAAACAACACACCGGATTGCGAGAATGGATATGACTAACGAGAAACGTTGGGCTTGTATCCTAAGCGATTATCGTATGGGTTGACGACGAGCCGGGATCGTCTGCCCGGCAGCCTTCTGCAAACACATCCCCGGCCAGTATGAATCAATCAAGCTCATCTGAAGCTTGATCGACTTCATATATCAATATTCGTTTGAATCGATCATTCAACCGCACGCTATCGGTGCGCGCCGATTGATTAGGGAGATAGACATGAACACCTACTCAGCACTCAACAGCACCCTCGCTCAATCCCTCGCTCCGGAAGATATCCGAGCAGGTCAGTTTGTCATGGTCCTCAATGAGCAGCACCAGTACCCATGCGGACGGTGTACTCCTGAAGACACCCCTGAGTATGTCGTGGTCGAGGTACTCTTGCGCCCAGACCGGACCAGGATGCCTCGGATTGTGGTTGCGATGAATCTTCCGTTTGTGCTCGTGGAGAATCTCTCTGGTAA
>JAEPQP010000153.1 GCA_017640485.1 Phycisphaerales bacterium
AGGACATGCTCGATGCCCGTGATCCGGTCGAGATGCAACGGCTCGCTGATCAGTACCGCCAACAGCTTGACGAAGTCGCCGAGTACCGAGCAATCATTGACGCCAACTCCATGATTCTCCTCCAGAGCGCAAACCCTGATATCCGCGATCTTGCGCAACAATCACTCTCGTTTGGAGGCACGCAACTTCAGACCAATGAGACGATCGCGGGGATCAACGCGGGGGTGCAGTACGCGAGCGCACTGACCACCTTCGGGTTCGGGATCGCGACCGGGAATCCCGCGGATGCAATCACTGGGCTCGCGGATGTTGTGCTGAGTTCGATCGAGCTCGGCGAAGTCCTTGGTGGATCCTCGGTCCCGAGCGCCGACGAGCAACTCTTTAATCAACTGGTCGATATGAGAGACCAGCTCGAGGATGTCCGGGTCCAGATGAACCAGCGGTTCGATCGGATCGAGGTCCAGCTCAACACGATCTACGACGCACTCGCGGTTGGATTCAACGAGCTCGGCAGTTCAATCTTTGATCTCAATGTCGATGTCCAAGCCCTGCGAACCGAAATCATGGCGCAGCAAGCCCAGCTTGAACGCATCGAGCAGCAACTCTGGGGTTTGGCTGACGACCTCTTCCGCGACGATCTCGCAGAACTCGTCGACGGGATCGTCGCATATCGGGATCGGCGCGGGGTCGATCTCCCCTATGACGATGGAGCAACCAACTTCACCGATGAGATCATTGACCTGTTCACCAAAGCCACCTTCACCGCGAGTCTCCCGACCTATGCCGGGGATTCGGGTGAGAGTCTGAGTCTTCTGGACACAAGTGATCTCGAGCAGAACCCCATCGGCCGGAGCCTAAACGATCTGCGTGTTTTCCCGACTGATTCGAACTACCTCAACCAACCCTTACCGCTCTACCCGACGCGTGTCGTCGCTCCCGGCCCGTGGGCACAGGCTTCCAGCGCATTCGTCCAGGTCGCGAATGAAAGCCCGTGGTACTTCGCGTACATGTACCAATCCCAGCTCGACAGCGGGCTGATGGATCCTGATCTGGACCTCATCATTGAAGAGGGTGAGGCTCTGAGAATCATGGCCCAGGAGGTCCGGCAGATCCCGTTCTTCCAGTCCATCGTTGATCAATACATCGCGACAACCACAGCGACCGGTGATGTCCTCGATGCGGAGATCACACAGACCCTCGATGATGCTGACATCCCAAGCATCGACCCATGGGGCGGGATCGATCAAGAAGGGCGACAGGACGCACCAGGGTTCACATCAATCCAAGGCCGAAACGGACTCGGAGCGACCCTCCCTGCGGCAACATCGCTTGGTGACGATGTCTGGAACTTGTACCATTTCAATACCCTCCCTGAACTCTGCGCTGCGCTTGAACGCTCTGAGAACCCAAGCGGAGGGACACCTACAGTCGAACTCCGAATGAGCTCGAATGGCTTCTTGTATGAGAATGATGTCGAGTTCCGGTTCAGATTCATCATCGACAACCCAAACGGATCCGACTACATCTTCAACCGGAGCGTCGTCTGTGAACTCACAAACTTCGGATCTCCTGTCTTTATCTCCACAGACCAGGACGCCAACGACCTGCTTGAACAGGATCTCTTCTTCTGGTTCAACATCGCCCTCGAGTTCTTCAGTGGCGAGAACCTCACAGGAAGCAGCCTGAACACCTTCAACGGGATGGGTGACCAGATCACCTTGCAGTTCACGCAAGATGTGACATTCGCAAACTCAAACGCTGCCGCAACAGCGTACATCGAGTCGACTCTGGACAACCTCCAGGACCAGATCTGGACCTCAGCGATGAACAATCCAAATCTGGATCAACTCGAGTCCGATCGCAACAGCTGGGAATCCATCTGGGAAGCGTACACCTCGCTTGCGCTTCCTGAGATCTTCGAGCAGAGCACAGCCGTCAACAGTGCGATGCGTGGCAATCCAATAGGAAACGAGATCGCGCTTGCTCAGCCACTCGATGACTGGTTCGCGTCGATGCTCGGCGACGGCGACCTCGGAGAGTTCATGAGTATCCGGAGCGACTTTGAAACCCGCGCCCTGCTCGTACAAGATGAAATCAACCAAGCAATCAACACCACCCCGGATCTCCAGGGACACAGCCTGATTGAATGGACGCTTGCAGAACTGCGTCACCTTCGCGATCAAGCATTCACACTCGCAGTCGACGATTCGTACACAGCGGCTGGCGGAATCCTCACGGTTGATTCAGCCGATGGGCTCATGCACAACGATGTGGATCAAGAATATCGCGTGATCGAGGTCGATGTGGGCTACGAGTTGAGTGACGGCTACATCGCCCCGAGCCATGGTTCGGTGCAGATTCAATCCAACGGCTCTTTCTCGTACATTCCCAACCCCGGATTCACTGGCTCAGATCGATTCTCGTATCGAACAACAACAACTGTAAACAACTCCGGCGCACGGGTGTACAGTGAGCCCGCGATCGTGGAGATCCGTGTTCTTGAGGGCGGATGCAACACCGCAGACTTTGCAATGCCATACGGCGAGCTCGACTTCTTTGATATCTCATCATTCCTCAACGCATACCAGATGAGTGATGCGAATGCCGACATCAATGCAGACGGCGTCTTTGACTTCTTCGATATCAGCTTGTTCTTGGCTGCGTTCACAGCGGGTTGCCCATAACAGAAGCATCCAGAACAGCAGTTCACTGACCCCACCGATCACAATCGGTGGGGTCTTTCAGTTCATATGAGTTCCGAATCACTCTACGAAAACTGCTGATTCGGTCGTGCGGGCTGAACGCAGCCTTAGTTGATTGGTGGCGACGGCTCATCGGGATGAACCGGTTGCGCTTCTTCAATCTTTTCCTCAATCTCAGGGGCTTTGGATGGGAAGCGTGCGAAAAGCATGATGAGTGCCAACACAACAAAGACTCCCCCCACGATGAAGTACATGACCTGAGGATTCCCGGCTTCGTCAGCCGCCGCCGCGATCGAGTTGCCAATCGGACGCCCGACATTCGAGGCGGCCATGTACAGCGTGAACTGCGTCGCGGCAACGCGTGGATCACACAGCCGCATCGCGATGGGGATGAACGCCACCGAGGTCATGGTCGCGAAAAACTCGATCTGCCAGAAGTACGCCGTCAACAACGATCCATTGTCCCAACTTGGCCGAGCAAATCCAAACCCGATCGCAAATAGACAGATCAGGGTGCACATCCCCAGAGCAGATCGCTGGACTCCGATCTTCGCGACCAACCATCCTCCCAGAGTCAGCGCAAAGACACCCGACGCGAACTGGGCCGCCGAGATCGTATCGGTGTAGGTCGTCTGCTCCCAGCCCCCAATATTTGTCGCAAGACCAGGGTGATACGCCTCGGCAACACCGGACGGCATCGATCTCAAGAGAAAGACGATCAACGCCAATAGACTCAGCGGAGCGACCATCGCTTTGGCACTATTGACCAGGAGTGGTTTCCACGCTTCGACCTGCAGTGAAACATTGCGAGGATGCGCTTCCCCAGGACTCCACGGGACGCGGCGCTCGCCTTCTCGTTCGCGGATGAAGACTCCATATAAGAGAACGCACCCGACCACCGCGGCCGCGACGAGGTACCCCGCGATAATCCCATAATCATCAATGAGGTGTCCCGCGACAAAGGTCGTCGCCGAGATTCCCAGCACCTGCCCACCGAACATGACCCCGGTCGCCTTCGCCCGCTCGTCCTCATGCATGATGTCAACAGCGAGACTGTCGATCGAGACATCCTGAAACGCGGTCCCAGAGTTCACAAGAAAGCCGAGCAGAGACAGCATCCAGATATCTTCGGACCCCGGCGAGAGAACTGCCGCGACCAGAAGGGATGCAACGATCGTGGACTGTGCGCCGATAATCCAGATCCGCCTTCGGCCCATCGGTAGATAGGTGTAGCGGTCCATGATGAAACCCAAGAAAAACTTCATCGTCCAGGGCAGGATCGACGCGCTGACGACACCCGCGATAGAAGCCGTCGAAGCACCATTGGAGGCGAGCCAAGCGGGGATCGCGTAAAAAAACAGCCCGATCGGGACTCCTTGAGTGAAGTAGAACAGGAACACAGTGAGGAATCGCAGCTTGGTGCTTCGTTCAAGGATCATGATCGCTCGTCTCTTGGTGAGTCAATAAACAGTTCATCCAGATTCTATCAGAAACTCCATCCCTCAGCATCCCTTGAAATCCACCCGGCAATTAGTCCATATCGATAGCGCTACCAAACAAAACCACTGCATGGAGGAGTTTCCGAACCAGTTCCAAGCTGACTCACACGCTTCACTCAGACAGGGCAGACAGAATGAGTATCATCACCTGCGTTGTATACAACATTCAGCAACCGGTACTGAAGAGCGTCAGAAATGCGGATATGTCGAAGAAATCGAGAACGCCGTCATCATTCCAATCCGCGATCAGATCGCCGCTCGAGAATGCCGTCAAGAACGCAGACACATCGAAGAAATCCAGCGCCCCATCTTCGTTCAGATCCGGCGGACAACACCCTGCATCTTCAAGTGAACAGAACGGAACCTCAACATACTCGTTCGCTTCATAGTTCCCATCACCATCAAGGGTCACTCCGACCTGATTCGTTGGATTGAGTGTCGCGCCGTCCGGTGAGCCAAAGCTCAGCACCCCGATATGGACACTCTCAGGCAACCCGCCAAACTCCATACCGATGTCGATGATCCCCTCCAACACCGCTCCGGAAGCCACGGCAGATGAACCGGATTGATCGAACCAGCCACTGAAGTTATTATCGAACTCATTGCCAATAAACGCATCCCACGCAGCAACGGACGCACTCTTTGCCCACATCGCGGGACCCATTGCTCCAGGTTGTTCAGCAAGGACCAGGAACCGATCCTCTCCATTACTCGCGGGCGTGCAAGCGACATACAGCGTGCTGCCGTCGATCCCTGCCCAAAGATTCACATTCCCGTTGCTCTCAACGAGCACCGCGCCAGCATCCAGCTCGCCGTCGATCACAAAGCCCGCTCCAGGATCGCCTCCTTCAACAGCGAAACTCCAGTCGTTTCCGTTGTTGTTGTCCCATGTCCCCATGCCGTCATTGAACACCATATCAAGCTGGGTCGCACTG
>JAEPQP010000138.1 GCA_017640485.1 Phycisphaerales bacterium
AATCCATTGAGACACACCCATCAAACCCAGCACAGAGAGTAACCTGCTGAGCGAGACCCTATTGCCCGAAGACAACAGCACGGGGTGCGACCAACTGGATCACAAAACCCGCCAGCCACGACGCCGACGCGCCATCATCCCATATTTCAACCGTCCTGTCAAAGCCATTCCCCCAAAAAGACCCATCAAGCATCTCCCCGACCAAACCTTTGCGAGATTCCACCCAAATTCCTCCCCACCGACCCCGATTTCATCCCCCGCGCTCCACAATCCGAAGCACCACCGACTTGATCCGCACCTTCTCAAGCTCACGGATCAACTCAAGCCCCCCGCCGCGCAGCCAGCGATCCACCCGATGACGCGCCCCCGCGTTCTCCACCCCGATCTCCAACCGACCCCCTTTGAGTTCCAGGATCCATCCCAGTTCGCGCAGATCATCCGGCGCCGCCGTCTCCCACGCCGCGATGATCGCCGACTGATCTCGGCTCACCCGCTTGAGCGATCGCAGAAAGATCTCACAATCCTCTTGCACCCCCCGCCCGCGATCCCCGCGCACGCGAAACCCACGCAGCCGCGCCAGCGGATCAGCGCGGACCACCTCATCCCCACCATCATCATGTGCATCCAGCCGATCGTCCATCACACCATCGACCTCCCCACCACCTCGACCGCTTGACACACAATCTCGATCCCCCGATCGATCTCCTCCTCAGTCGTCTCGCGCGACAAGCTCAGACGCACCGACCCCCGCCCGACCCGCTCCTCAACCCCCATCGCGACCAAGACCTCCGAAGATTCAAGCGAACCCGATGCGCACGCCGCCCCCGCCGAGGCGCACAAGCCCCGCTCACTCATCGCAAGCAGCAGCGCCTCCGCTTCCAGCGCCGGGAATCCGAGATTCGTCACATTCCACATCCGCTCCGCATTCCCCCCGTTGACCATCACCCGCTCACCCATCGTCGCCGAGCACCGCTCAACAACCGTATTCTCGAGTCGATCCCGCATCCCCGCCAATTTCGCGCGATCCTCATCACCCGTCGCGAGCCACTGCTCCGCCTCCATCGCCGCGACCCCCGCCCCCACTATCGCAGGCACACCCTCCGTCCCGCCGCGACGACCCAGTTCCTGACTCCCAGGAACCATCGGCACCAGCCGCACACGACGCGCCCGATCCGATCGCGCCCACAACACCCCCACACCCTTCACCCCATGAAACTTGTGAGGCGAACACGTCAGCACATCAATCAAACTCCCCAGCGCCTCATCATCCCCATCAACACGCGTCTCCATCTTCCCAACCCACTGCGTCGCGTCACAGTGAAACACCGCCCCATACGCTCGGCACAACCGACCGATCCGCCCAACATCCTGCACCACCCCCGTCTCGTTGTTCACCCACTGCACACTCACCACCCCGACCTCACCCGCGCGCAGTTCCGACTCGAGCGCATCGAAATCAAGCACCCCATCCCCATCCACCCCAACCTTCCGGACCGCAAAAGCATCCCCAGATCCCAGCTGATCACACAACTCCCGAACCGCCGAGTGCTCCACGCTGCTCGTCACGATCGTGTGCTTCCCCGTCCCCTTCATCGCGCTGATCGTGCCGCGGATCCCCAGCGCGATCGCCTCGCTCCCAGTCCCCGTAAAGACCACCCCGCGCCCCCCGCCTCGCACGCCGAGCAGTTTCGCGATGCGCGTCCGCGCCACCTCCACCGAGTGCTTCGCTTCCTGACCAAACCGGTGCACACTCGACGGGTTCCCCCACCCCTCAACCATCGCGCTCGTCACCGCGTCCACCACCCCCGCCGTAGGACGCGTCGTCGCATTGTGATCCAAATACACCATAACCAATCATAGCGATCCACACCGACACAAAAAACCCCGACGCAACGCCGGGGATTGAAGTTCATTCTGAATCAAGCCTGCTCAGCTCTTGCGAAGGATCGCCCAACCAATCCCACCAAGGATCAGCATCACCGCCGCGGACCCGCCCATGATCATCCACATCATGTTCTGGTCTACCGATGACAGCACCGAGTCCGATCCGCCGCTGAGTCCAAGGATCATCACCGCCATCGCGAGCATCAGGACAAGCAAAGACCCGAGGGCGATCCCGCCGAACAACCCCGACGCCGGACCGTCGTACGCCTCGACCATACCCATAGGCATCGCCGCAGGCGCACTCTGTGAAGCGAACGCCGCAGGGGTCTCAACCGCACCCTCGAACAACGCGCCGCCAGCAACCGAAGCGCCGACCGCGGATTCACCGAGCGCCGACGCACCAAGCGCCGAAGCGCCCTGCGAATCACTCGCCAGATCATCAAGCAGATTCCCACCAAGCGAAGTATCGTCAGGCTCAAACGCAAGCTGCGCCAGCCCCGAACCGCTCGCACCCGCGTCCATCCCGAAACCAGACCCACCGAGCGCCGCGCCGCCCAATCCACCACCCGAGACCAAAGTCTCCGCATTCGCGTCCGCATCCTCGCCGTCCTCAGCATCAAACACCGAGACGCCCGTCGCGTCACCAGTGCCCTCGAGCGACACCGCGCTCGCGCTGCCCGACGCGCTCAGCGAGATCGGATCAAGCCCGTCATCATCGCCGCCGATCTCGATCGAGCTTTCTTCCAAGCCAACCGCACCGATCCCCGATCCACCCGCTGTGTCCGCAAGCGAGATCTCGCCGAGATCATCATCCTCGTCACCGCCGAGCAGATCGACCTGATCAACCTTGAACATCAGGTTGTCCCGATCCCGGAACTCCTGCAACTGACCCGACTCCACAAGCCCCTGGACTTCATCAGTCGTCATCCCAAGCTTCGCAGCCGCTTCTTCGAGTGTGTAAAACATCTTCGCCATAGGTCATCCGCTCCGGTATAGCGAGCACGCCAAAGAGTGCCCGATCAGTATTCAAGTCTTGTCAGCCCAAACAATAGCGCCAATTCCCCACCAAGCCACCTGTACGCACCCCAAACACCGCTGGTTGCCCAACACCCCCCGATCCAGCTGCGTGGACCTCATATAGAATCAACCAATGCGATCGAAGCCCTCAACAGCCCGCCTCGGATTTGTCGCCCTGCTCATCATCGCAATCACACTCTTCGCCGTCTTAAAACTCATCTCCAATAGCCAAGAGAAACCAATCTCCGATCAGCGACTCCTCCAAAGACTCTCCAGTAACGACATGCAAGTCCGCTGGGACGCGTTCCATCATCTCGCAAATCACCGGCCGATCTGGCTCGCAGAACTGACCCTCTCCCAAGACCAGAAACTCAAAGAGCAAGCAATCAGAACCATCCGCTCGCACCAAGTCAGCGCAGCAATCTCCCAACTCCATGAGATCTCAGCCCAAAACGAAAACCCGTTGCGAGCAGCAGCCGTATCCAACGCCATTCAAGAAGTAGGCCCAACCCCCTGGTATTCTGAGAGCAATTTGCCCTAAAACCCTTTGTTTTCAGTACAGAAACCTTCCACCAGCCGAACACAGTGAACTTTGCTCTTCCAATTCTCCCCGAATTATGCATAATACAAGTACCAAGATCCTCGGCCACTCCACACAGGCCAACACGCCAACCAGCACTTCCGTTCCCATGGAGCCGAGCCGATGATCCGAACCGAAAGGAATCGGACATGAATACCGTCGCTCAACTCCTCGCAAACAAACAACACTGGAACGAAGGTGACCACGGCCACCAACGAATCGAACGCGTCCACACCATCAACCAAGCCGCCACCACACTCGACGCCGCCAAAATGATGAACGAGCACCACATCGGATCGCTCATCGTCACCGACTCACTCAACAAAATCGCAGGCATCATCACCGAACGCGACATCCTCACCCGCATCGTCACCGCCCAACTCGACCCCGCGACCACCCCAGTCTCCAAAGCGATGACCCAGGATGTCATCCACTGCACCCCAGACTCCACACTCACCGAAGTCCGTCACCTCATGACCGACTGCAAAATCAGACACATCCCCGTCATCGACCACACCAACGAATCCGACCCCCTCGCAGGCATCATCTCCATCGGAGACCTCAACGCCGCGACCAACAACGACCTCGCGATCGAAGTCAAAACCATGCGCCAGTACATCACCACCGGATAAACAACCCATCCAGTTAACCCCAACCTCCTCGCTCGGCTTGCCAATCACACAAGCCATCGCAGGCATGGACTTCGGGATCCGCGCACCAACAGTGGTCCTCTTCGCGTCACTCGACCAACACAACACCCTCTGGATTACCCACGAATATGTACAGGCAGGAGTCCCTTTGAGCGAACACATCACCCAGATCAAATCCATCCAACCACTCACGCCCCTGTCTTGGATCGGGGTCGACCCCGCAGGCAGACAACGCGGACTCCAAACCGGAATCTCCGACATCGCCGCCCTCCGCAAAGCCGGACTCACCATCCGCGACGCACGCTCCTCAATCCACCAAGGACTCGACCTCATCCGATCGCGCCTCAAACCCGCAACGGGTCACCCCACCCTCATGATCCAACACTCATGCACCCACCTCATCAAGTGCCTCGAAACCTACCACTACCCCCAAGACAACCCCCTCTCACCCACCCCCGAAAAAGACGGCTCCGACCACGCGATCGACGCACTCCGCTACATGATCCAGAACCTCGACCAACCCTACACCCACAAAAAATCCACCTACCTCAACTAAGCGGCAGGTGGATTCCTCTCTCCAGTTGTGTGGTCATCACCCGCAGTCGGCGCACCGCCCCCACAGCGACACCTCATGACCCGCGAGCGTAAACCCATCGGGAAGCATCCGCTTCAATCCTCCAGGACACCCATCAACATCAAACACGCGATCACACGACTCGCACCGGAAGTGATGATGATGCTTCTCCGCAACCGACGCGAGCTCATACAGGTCCGCCATCCCAGGCACACTCACCGGCGCGATGAACTCATCATCAAGCAACCGGTTCACAACGCGATACACCGTCCGCATCCCGAGCCCCGGCGCTTCATCAGCCGCCGTCTCAAAGATCTCCTGCACCGACAAAGGCCTCCCGGCAGACTCAATCGCCTGACGAATCGCCCGTTGCTGCACAGTGTCGCGTCGAGGTGTCATCACAACTCCCTTCTCGAGAGTATAGAACAACCCATCACTCGATCACTCACCCAGCGCCCGCTCAAGCAACCACGCGACGATCAGCCCGTGCAAACAACCGCCCGATCACATGCCGCGCCAACACCACAGCCGCAACCCCAGCAGTCAACGCACACAAGATCGGCAAACTCACCGACATCCCGGCCGCCGAAACACTCACGCACTCAGTACACACCGAAGCAACCTCAGTACCGATCACACTCGACGATGAACACGATGGACAACAAACACTCATGACGGCCTCCTTATTGGCATTTGATTGCCAATACAATACCGCCGCCCAATCCCCCTGTCAACCCACTCCCGACTCACCCCCACACTCCGGACACACCCCGTCATCCAACCCCTCAAGCGAATACCCACACCCAACACATAGCCCCTGATCATTGCTTAGTTCTCTTCGTTGAGACAGCAAAAGTAAATAACTTAAAATTGCAAAGACGACCAATGGTAAAAAGAGCGGCACACTAAATCCAGCAGGACTAGACCTACTCGGTAGGAACCAAATCCAAAATGGCGATTGAGATGCAAAACCTCTTAATCCACTCATGCTATTTAACTCAAACTCACACTTCGGTCTCCGCCATCTCTCTGTACTCAAGTCCCTCAAAGCAGAATCGGATAGCTGATCCATGGTATATACGAGAGTTGTATACTCAGAACGGCAATAAAACATTACGCCGTTTGAGTAAATTACACTGTGAGTTGTTCCAGTTAGTTCAGCCCCCCGCTGTACTTCAAGATGTGGCTGAATAACCAATGAAGCAACAGTCATCACAAACAAGCCTGCGGTAGCCACCCACACCCCCCACCGCCCAACCGATTTCAATCGACCCCGCTTCATCGATCACCCCGGCATCGGCGCCAGCATCGGCACCAACACCGTAATCACAATCGTAAACGCAATCGCCAGCACCACCATCACCGCAAGCACCTGCACCACAAAAGCAAACACGCTCCGCCAGTACTCCTTCATATCTCCGACCCGCACCGACTTGTACCCGATCGCCAAAAACACCACCATCGGCACAATCAACATATACCACTGGTCATGGATCGACAACGCATCCACAAAAGGCGTGTACGCAAGAGTTGCCCCGCTCATGACGCCTCCCCCTCTTCTTTCCGCTGACCATATCCACACGGCAAAAGCGCATCCAAGAAGATAATCAGATTCAACATCCCCGCAAGCGTGCACGACAGCATCGCGATCTCATTCAATCGCCCAAGCCCGGGGACATTCCCCCCGCCAACACCCAACGCCCCGCCCGCCGCTTCGATCTCAGCCGCGCTCATCGCTTGCCACTGCCACTGCGTCCCCCCGCCAGCGACCTGCACCTGCACGCGTTTCTCGCCCGGATCCCCCGTCCGGTTCAAGCCCGTCCTGGGATCGACCGCCTTGAAATGGTTCTGATGCACATAGTCCACCGCAAACGCCGTGGGACCCACCATCGCCTGACCCAAGAACCAGAACCGATCCGTCCCCCCCTTGGAATCAACCGCATCAATCCCCCCCACAAACAACCCAAGGCCGAACAACCCCATCACCCCAATCATCGCCAAGACCCCGCGGTGCGCC
>JAEPQP010000190.1 GCA_017640485.1 Phycisphaerales bacterium
GGCAGCACTTCTGTTTTTGGTACAGACAGTCCAAGTTCAAATCTTGGTGGGGTAACTTTCTTCTTTCCAGTCATCGATTCTTCTGATCGCTACCAAATCCCTCGCACGCGGTTCTGCCATCGAGCTATGGCAGACTCATCAAACTCATCCAACCGCCTCGAAGCCGTCGTTCTTGCCGCCGGGAAGGGCACCCGCATGCAGTCGGACCTCCCAAAGGTCTGTCACCCCGTCGGTGATCGCCCGATGGTTTGCGCCGTCGTCGATGTCTGTCTCGAAGCCGGTTGCGACCGCGTCGTCGTCGTCGTCGGATACAAACAAGAACTCGTCCGCGAAGCCCTCTCCGAGTACGGCGACAAAGTCGTCTTCGCTGTTCAAGAAGAACAACTCGGAACCGGACACGCCGTGATGAGTGCCGCAGATGCCTACAAAGACATCGATACCGCAAACACCGACATCTTTGTCCTCTGCGGAGACGGCCCACTCATCCGCACCGAGACTCTCAACAAACTCCTCGATCTCCATCGATCATCCGGAGCCGCGGGAACCCTCGCAACGAGCCGGATCGAAGATCCATCCGGGTACGGCCGGATCGTCCGCGACGACTCTGGCTCCTTCGCACGCATCGTTGAACAAAAGAACGCGACCGAGGACGAACTCAACATCAACGAAGTCAATCCGAGCTACTACTGCGTCAACGCCCAAGCAATGTTCGACGCGCTCAGCAAGGTCAAACGCAACGAACTGACCGGCGAGTACTACATCACCGACATCTTCGAGTTCATGCTCGATGCACAGCAACGCGTCGAGGTCATCGATGCGGTCCCACCCGAGGACATACTGAGCATCAACACCCTCGAGCACCTCGCACTCATCGATTCCATTTTCCGTAAGCGACAAAGCACCAGCACGCAAGGAGCCGCGACATGATCGATGAAATCAAAGTATTCTCAGGACGCAACTCCAAAGACCTCGCCAAGAGCGTGTGCACCACCGCGGGGGTCGAGCTCGGGAAAGCACGCACCATCCTCTTCCCGGACGGCGAAGTCATCGTCAAGCTCGACGACGATGTGCGTGGTCGCGATTGCTATGTGATCATTTCAACCTGCGATCCCGTCAACGACAACCTCATGGAACTCCTCGTCTTCTGCGACTGTCTCCGCAGAGCAAGCGCCAAGCGGGTCACCCTGGTCATGCCATACTTCGGATACGGCCGTCAGGACCGAAAGGACGAAGGGCGCGTCCCGATCACCGCGAAACTCGTCGCCAACCTCATCACCGCCGCATGCGCCGACCGTGTGGTCACCATCGATCTCCACGCCGCACAGATCCAGGGGTTCTTCGATATCCCAGTGGACCACCTCTCCGCGAGCCCGGTGTTCTTCGAGTACTTCAAGTCCATCCGTAACGAACTCGGGGACCTCTGCTTGGTCTCGCCCGATGTCGGGAATGTCAAGGTCGCTGAAAAAATGGCCAACCTGCTCGACGCGGATCTCGCGATCATCAACAAGCGCCGTCTCACCGGAGAAACCGTCGAGGTCGGGAACCTGATCGGTTCGGTCAAAGACAAAACCGTCCTGATGTTCGACGACATGATCTCGACAGGGGGCACCGTCTGCGAAGCCGCGAATCTCGTGATGTACGAGGGTGCGAAAGATGTGATCGCCGCCGCGACTCACGGCGTCCTCGCAGGCAAAGCGATGGAACGACTCGCCGATTCCCCATTCTCAAAGGTCGTCGTCACCGACACGATCCCGATGGGTGAACGCTGCGAGTTGATCAAAGACAAACTCACCGTCCTCTCGGTCGGCAAACTGCTGGGTCAAGCGATCCAGCGTATCCATAACAACGATTCGATCAGCGCACTCTTCCAAGGCACTTCAGGCGCCAAACGCTGATCAATCACATTCAGACAACAACACCGAAACACATCGATAGAAACAAGGAGAAAAATATGTCAGATACAGCACCAATGCTCGTCGCAGAGAAGCGCGAGCGCACCGGATCCCGGTACTCACGCCGTCTCCGCGAATCGGGTTCGCTCCCAGCCGTCGTCTACGGCCACAAGGAAGAACCAGTCTCGATCGCGGTCAACATGCACGAAACCATGCAGCACCTCAAGAAGGGCGAGAAGGTCTTCGAGCTCGATCTCGACGGCGCCAAGCAGCATGTCATCCTCAAGGACCTCGGCTACGACTACCTCGGGAACAACATCATCCACGCCGACTTCGCACGCGTCTCCCTCGACGAACGCGTCGATACCAAGGCACACCTCAGCTTCATCGGTGACGCGAAGGGTCTCAAGACCACCGGCGCGATCATGATGCACCCGATCACCGACCTCGAGCTCAATGTGCTCATCACCAACCTCCCTGACCACATCGATGTCGATGTCTCCGAGATGGAAGTTGGAGATGTAATCCACGCTTCGGATGTCAAGCTCCCGCTCGATTCCATGGTGCTCCTCACCGACCCAGACACCATCGTCGCGCAGATCGTGATGAAGGCCGTCCAAGACGAAGACACCGAATCGGGTGAAGTCTCCTCAGACGCTGCTTCCCCAGAAGTCATCGGCGAGAAGAACGAAGAGAAGTCCGAGGACTAAACC
>JAEPQP010000062.1 GCA_017640485.1 Phycisphaerales bacterium
CCGCCGTCCACGATCGGGAGCGGGAGGAAGTTGATGACCGCGAGGTTGATCGAGATCAGCGCCATGAAGAACAGGACCTTGATGAATCCCTCATCCGCGAGCATCGTCCCGATGTGCGCGATCCCCACTGGTCCTTTGAGGTGCTCGACCTTGACGGTGCCTTGGGTAAGTCTCAGGAAAGTCAGGTAGGTCTGGAGCATCACGCGGCGGGATTCATGGATCCCTCGCTTCACCGCCGCGATCGGACCGTCTGATCGATCGATGAGCTCGACGGGAGTGAACAGCGTGGACATATCCGCCCCGCCAGGCCAGCGGTTGTCGAGTGTTCGCAGCTGAGCAACCTGCACATTCCGAAGCTCGATGACTCCCTCGGTCGGTTCGGAATCCGGACTGGCTGAGAGCGTGTAGGTCACCGGGATGATGGAGAACCCCTGAGGAGTCAACTGTTCGTTCGCGTTGTCCACGAACTCCAGCGCCATCGGCACCAGTTGATCGAGCGAACCGATCAATTCACCCGCGACGCTGATCAGTCGAGCGCCATTGGGGATCCCGCTCTCCCAGCGTTCATCCACCGATGGAGACCGGGTCAGGATCGGGAGTTCAAAGGTTGTGGTGTCTGGATAGAACCCGACCCGACCTTCGTCGGACACTTGGACCTTCAGATCCACAACCCGATCACTTCGGAGCACCCGGATATCGATCGGCTTCCCCGAGTTCTCGCGAATGGTCCGGATCCCGGCGTCGAGTGATGGGTACGCAACCCCCGCGATCTCGACAAAAATATCCCCAGGCATCAGACCCTGCTTGGTCTCCGAGGCGAGCACATCGGGATGGACACGCATCAATCCAGTGAGTCCGAGGATATGGTCGATTTCAACAGATGTCCCCTCGATCTCGATGGATTCAGTGGTGAGATCCTGCTGAGCGTTGACAGTGATCGTTGATTCGTTCCCGTCAGGATCGGTGTACGCGACGAGCATGACCGGCGTGGTTGATGCGATCCGCTGAATATCCAGTGTGGTTTCTACGGCTTCATCATTGATGGAGGTGATCGTTGAGCCGGGGGGAATCTCACTGAGCCCGAAGTTGTCCGTCGCGGTGTTCCAGAGATCCAGATCGTCTGTCGGGAGCAAAGTCGCGGACCGGAGCGGAGCAACCCCGAGATCCAGCAGCCCGAGCTGTGCGCCAGGCTTGAGGTCCGCTTCGTATTCGATCGGCGTGCTGACTCCCTGACGCTCGACCACGATCCGCGCGGGTTTGCTCGGGCTGGACATCGCGGCTTCCGTCGCGATGTCTCGGTACGCGCGGATCTGCTTGCCGTTGACCGAGAGCACCGTGTCTCCCGGCTGGAGCCCAATCGAGTGCTGCGAATCAAGCGGGGTCGCTTGAGCCGCGGGACTCGACGCAGCGACCTGCCCGATCGTCGGGGGCATGATCTTGAGTCCGACGCTGAAGACCACGATAAACAGCAGCGCCGCCGTGATGAGGTTCACGAGCACGCCCGCGCTGATGACGACCAATCGCTTGGGGATGGAGCAGTTCTGGTAGGAGTCAGGCGCGGATGACACCGCGGTCGGGTTGAGGTCCTCTTGACCAAGCATCTTGACATACCCGCCGAGCGGGAGCCAACTGAGTCGGTATTCGGTTGGAGAGATATCGAGTTTGGTGTGGTCGCCGTTCTGCTCGCGCACCAGCTGCATGTACTTTGGTTCCGATGACCCCGCTTGGAACCCCATCCCCTTGCGATACGAGCACGCGACCTGTCCGAACCCGATCGAGAACGCGAGCACGCGGATCCCCGCCCATTTGGCGGCGA
Organism: Phycisphaerales bacterium; assembly: GCA_017640485.1. Lineage (GTDB taxonomy): Bacteria > Planctomycetota > Phycisphaerae > Phycisphaerales > UBA1924 > UBA1924. The sequence continues at coordinate 1,817 of JAEPQP010000062.1, forward strand.
TGAAGTGACCGAGTTCGTGAACGAAGATGATCGACCCGAAACCGATCGCGATCACGATGAAGTTGAAGAGTGTGCCCAGCGGGCCTGGGATATCAAACATGGGGTGCTCCGTGAGCGTGGTCGTTGATGCATCCGTGCACAAGAGTGTATCGGCCGGTTTGGCTGTGGTTGTGGTGTCTTTCTTGATGTTCCTCAGCTCATCAAAAAACCCGGTCTGACGACCGGGCGATGAGGGGGATTTACAGAGTCTTCGCTCAGTCGTACTTCACCGAGCAGCCGTACGGCTTAGTTTCGGGCTTGGAGATCTTCTTGCCCGCGTTGATTTCTTCCAGCGCGTTGGCGACATAGTTCACCTTCCCGGGAGCCGCGGCGTCGGAGCGGTTGTCGATCGCGCCGTGGTAGAGGAGGGTTCCGTCGGCACCGATGATGTACATATCCGGAGTCCGCTTGGCGCCGTAGCTCTTGCCCACTTCACCCGAGCCGTCCATGAGGATCGGGGTCTCGATGTTCCATTCCGATGCGGTCTTGATGTTCAGTGCCTTGTCAGCGCTGGAGTGCTTGGTATGACCCGAGTTGATGCGGAGCCAGACCACATTGTTCTCTGCATGATCCGCGGCGATCTTGTTCATCGTCCCAGTATCCTCGCGGTAATGCTTGATGACAAACGGGCACGATGGGGAGAACCATTCGAGCACAACCGTGTTGCCTGCAGCGGTGTAGTCCGAGAGGGTGTGCTCTTCGCCGTTGAGATCGACGAGCGTGAAGTCGGGTGCCTTGTCACCGATCGAGAGTTTCGCGGCTGCTTCGACCGATTCGGTCGCGTTGCCCGCACCCATCATGAATGCTGGTGCCGCGATGAGGGTCGCGCACACGGCGCCGAATGCTGCTTTCTTGAGTGATTTCATTCCTGTTCTCCTTGTGTGATTTGATTCGCACTGGTTTCTGTGTACAGAGACTCTGGACAATTGGGTTCGTTGCTTATGGGGTTGTGGATTCATCAATGTCGTACTCTTGCCACTCTTCACCGATCAGGACCCGCAAACGACCTGCAAAGCGGATCGGGTCACCCGGATCGCTGTAGCTCTGATCGAATGTGATCGTGAGAGTGTCTGCTCGGGTATCCCCTTGCTTGATGAGATCCGCGGGTTGGGTGCATGCATCTGAGGGGAAGAACTGATAGCGTGAAGCCCCCTTCACCCGCAGCATCGCTGAATGGGTGCTGTCAGACGCAGACCACTCCACATCTGGGTCGACGAGACGCTTCGCTCGAGTGCTGTACGCATCGATGAGTTCTTGATAATGGGTTACCGGATAATCCGTGATCAGCACGCTCGTGGTCGCTGTCGTGGTTTGCGGGATGCAGACATCATCACACACCAACGCGTTCGAGACGATCTCGATGGTTGGTCGATCACCGGGCTGTGCTTCGCTCGACACCGAAACAGGAATCAGGACCCGGAGTGTGCCCTCGTAGGTGTGGTCCAGAATCTGTCCCGGAGCAAGGTACCGCTTTGGAGCTGGGAAGTACGGCTCTCCGAATGACAGCGTTGGATCGGCGCTGATGTCGAATGTGACGCCGTAGCCCGTATCGTTGATCCCCGGCCAATAGGTATGCCAGTGGTCCTCCAGTGAGAGATCAACCGCAAGGATGAACTCGCTCCCAGGTGCGGGATCCGCAGACGCTCGGAGTGAGGAGGTGATCAATTGCTGATCAAAGTTGGGTTGTGCCATGACGCTCTTGGAAGAAGTCAGCAGACACAGCAACATCGCGGCGGTGCGTGTCAGTGTTTGGGCTTGAAGAGCGGTGTTCATCGTGTGGATCGCTGACTGCATAGGATTCAGGATATGTGGACTCTCAGAGAATGAACGCCAAGGTCTTCTTATTCTTACACTTGGCAGAAAAAAGGATGCACAACGCATGATGCAGCAAACGGGACAAACAAGTCGGCAATGGACGCTGATTGCATTCATCGCGGGTTTCATGGTGCTGACGGTCCTCGGCGGATGCCGCGGATCGGTCTCGGATAAAAAAATTGACTTCATCGACCTGAATCGCGCGATGGAGCTCTACGACGAGGGTCTCGAAGATCCCGAAAAGGTGCTGTTCATCGATGTGCGGAAAGCCGAGCGGTTCAACGCTGGACACATCAAGGGCGCTCGTAATATCCGCGTCAACGAGATCGACCTCAAATACGAAGCGGACCCCGAACTCCTAAAGTTCGACCACCTCGTCGTCTACGGCGAAAACCCAGGGTCAGCAAGCGCTCGCGCCATGGCCAAACGGATGATCGAAGCGGAATACAACACCATCCTCAAAGCACGCGTCCGGTTGTTCCTCGGCGGATGGGTCGTCTGGGAATCCTCAGGGCTTCCGATCGGAATCATCGAAATCGAAGATGATCCAGCGGATGAAGAAACCACTCAGACGCAGGAGGATGAATGATGAGTTACACACTCCCAAGTTCTCCTGCGGTCGATGGGGTCATGGTCGATCGTCGCGCAGCTTCCTTTACAACACGATCCATCAAGAAGGAATCCAAACTCGCCGCGCTCGAACTCGCGGTCTCGATGATCGATCTGACGACACTCGAAGGCGCCGACTCTCCGGAGAAGGTCCGGAGTTTGTGCCGCAAAGCCGTGCGCCCTTGGGAGCGAGATGAGGAGTTCCTCGGCAGACGACTCGGATCCGTCGCGGCGGTATGCGTGTACCCATCAATGGTCCCCTACGCGAGTGAACTGCTCGAAGGTACAGGCATCAATGTCGCATCGGTCGCAACCGGGTTCCCATCGGGTCAGTACCCGCTGGATATCCGCTTGCGTGATGTCGAGCGTGCCGTTGCGGACGGCGCGACCGAGATCGATATGGTCATCAACCGCGGCGCGTTCCTCTCTGGAAAGTACGAGATCGTCGCTGAAGAAATCGCGGCCGTCGTCCAAGCGTGCGGCAAGGCGCACCTGAAGGTCATCCTCGAAACCGGTGAACTCAAGACCTACGACAATGTGCGCCGAGCGAGCGACATCGCGATCGAGCAGATCCGCGAAGAGGACTTCATCAAGACTTCTACAGGGAAAGTTGCGCCCGCCGCGACGATGCCGGTGACGCTGGTGATGCTCGAAGCGATCCGCGACGCGTACCGGACTTCGGGAAAGAAGATCGGGATGAAACCCGCCGGCGGGATCCGGACAGGGAAGCAGGCTTGGCACTACCTGTGCATGGTCAACGAAACCCTCGGCGAGGGATGGCTCTCTCCCGACTGGTTCCGATTCGGCGCCAGCTCACTACTCAACGATGTCCTCCGGAGCATGCAGAAGCTGCAGTCCGGCGAATACGCGGCCGGGCACGATTTTTCGGATGCCTAGTGGGCTCGAGTTTCAAGCAGCGATGGGTTCATCGGATTGATCAGGACCGAACCGATCGTCGTAGCGTGCACGCAGATCTGGGTCACGCAGCACTGAGTAGGCCTTGTGGATCTCTTCAAAGCGTGCGGGTGCTTCTTCCGAATCGTTGTGGTCTGGGTGCCAGTGCTTGACGAGTTTGTGGAACGAGGACTTGATCTCGCTCTCGCTCGCGTATGGACTGACATTGAGGATCTCATAAAGATCGATCGAGACCGGCTTCGCTGAACTGCTCGGAGTCTCTTCGCTCACATCGGAGTCGGATTCATGGATGTTGCTCACCAGCAGCTCGCCCTGGATCGCGAGCCGGACGAGTGCGTCGCGGTACAACGGGTGGAGATCGAGGAACTCGATCCCGACCTCTGCCTTTCGGGTGAGAACGGATCCCTTGCGCACCCAGCGGACGATGCCTTGGACGACGAGGGTGTTGTCGGATTCTTTATCTGAGAAGGTGTAGTCGCTTGTGTGCCCCACTTCTGGGAGACACGACGCAGGCATCGTCAGACGCATCCCGGTCCCTGTGAGGTCGGCCACGCGTGCGCAGGTCGTATCGGTATCGCACTGGATCCCTTTGGTATCGATGCGTGGATCGACGCGAGATGCAAAGTCCGCTTTGGAATCCATACCTGGAGTCGAGGGATCGGTATCAGACTGCGTGTGATTGGCTGGGTCTTGGTCCATGATCTGATCAACGACGAAATCGAGGGTGAAGGTCAGTCCAATAGCACCAGAATCGCGTTGTTTTCACTCTCGGGGCGTTACAGTTCTCAGCATCATGGGGTTTTGGCTCTAGAATGCCCTTATGAGCAGCACGATCAATACAGGATCAAAGTCCGATCAATCTGACGCCTCGGGGAAGCTCGATCTTCGTGGCGCCAGCGGGGGTGGGATGTTCGACTACGCGCCGGCGCCGGAATCCGTCAAAGCACCAATTGCGGACACCTATGGACTCTTTATCAACGGCGAGTTCGTCGACCCATCCAGCGGCGATCGCTTTGAAACCCTCAATCCGAGCAACGAAGAGACGCTCTCGATGATTTCCTCGGCCAGCGTGTCGGATGTTGATGCCGCGGTTCAAGCCGCGCGTGATGCGTTGCCGGAATGGAGCGGACTGCCTGGGAGCGTGCGTGGCAAGTACCTCTATCGGATCGCGCGGCGCATCCAAGAGCGCGCACGCGAACTCGCGGTGCTTGAAACCCTCGACGGCGGAAAGCCGATCAAAGAATCACGCGACATCGATATCCCGCTCGCCGCGGCCCACTTCTTCTACCACGCGGGATGGGCGGATAAACTCGAGTACGCGTTTCCCGGCAAGACCCCCGAACCGGTCGGGGTGTGCGGACAGATCATTCCCTGGAACTTCCCGTTCCTGATGGCCGCGTGGAAGATCGCACCAGCGCTCGCGTGCGGCAACACCATCGTGCTCAAACCCGCAGAAACCACCTCACTCACAGCGCTGCGCCTTGCGGAGATCTGTCAAGAAGTTGGACTCCCGAAGGGCGTCGTGAACATCGTGACCGGAGCCGGCGAAACCGGATCCGCGCTCGTCGATCATCCCGATGTCGATAAGATCGCGTTTACGGGTTCAACCGGGGTCGGAAAGATGATCGCAAAGGCAACCGCCCCTACGAACAAGCGCCTCACGCTTGAGCTTGGTGGGAAGAGCGCCAACATCATCTTTGAGGATGCATCCATCGACCAAGCCGTCGAGGGGATCGTTGAGGGGATCTACTTCAATCAAGGGCATGTGTGCTGTGCTGGGTCGCGGGTCTTTGTGCAAGAGAGTGTGCTCGACACTGTAATCAACAAGCTCGGCGATCGGCTCGCGTCCCTCCGCGTCGGGGATCCGATGGACAAGAACACCGATCTCGGTGCGATCAACTCCAAAGAACAACTGGGGACCATCAATCGGTACCTGGAAACCGGGACAAGCGAGGGCGCGACGCGCCACGATGTCAATCCATGCGAGGTTCCCGAGAAGGGGTACTGGTGCAAGCCGTGCTTCTTCACGGGTGTGCAGCCAAGCCACGCGATTGCGCGTGAGGAGATCTTCGGTCCTGTGCTTGCTGTGATGAGCTTCCGGACTCCGGACGAAGCGCTCTCTCGCGCCAACAACACACCATACGGTCTCGCGGCGGGGGTCTGGACCGACAAGGGATCCAAGATCTTTGATATGGCAAGCAAACTCGACGCGGGGGTCGTGTGGCTGAACACATACAACAAGTTTGATCCGGCATCGCCGTTCGGTGGATTCAAAGAATCCGGGTTCGGACGCGAGGGTGGACGGCACGGTCTCGCGGCATACCTCAAATAATCCGCACGATACGAAACAGCTCTGCACGCAGAGCGGGAGGTTCATGATGAACGCACAATCAACAGGACACAGCTTCGAGATCCGGGACCTGACCCCCGAGGACAAGACCTGGGCACGACGGGTGCTCCAACAGTACTGGGCATCCACCGAGCAAGTCACGCGAGGCAAGATGCTCCAAGCGGACGAACTCCCCGGGATCGTCGCTGTGCGCGACGGCGCGGAGGTCGGGCTCCTGACCTACCACATCGACGGCGACGATTGCGAGATCGTTACCCACAACTCCATGGCGGGGCACGGCGGGATCGGGTCGTGCCTGCTCAACGGCGTGCGGAACAAGGCACGTGAACTGGGATGCAAAAGACTCTGGCTGGTCACCACCAACGACAACACCCCCGCGATGCGGTTCTACCAGCGCCGCGACTTTGACATCAAGGCTTTCCATCACAACGCCGTCACCGATGGCCGAAAGCTCAAAGCGAGCATCCCGGATGTCGGGCTCGATGGGATCCCAATCCGTCACGAGATCGAGATGGAGTACATGCTGTGAGTGATGAACGACTCCCGATCATGAAGACCTACAAACTGTACATCGGCGGCAAGTTCCCCAGAACCGAATCGGGACGCTCGACGCTGGTACAAGACTCCTCCAATGGATTGACCGCGCATGTCTGTCACGGATCACGCAAGGATGTCCGCAATGCCGTCGAAGCTGCGCACAGTGCACACAGCAAGTGGAGCAGTGCAACGGGTTACCTTCGTGGACAGATCCTCTATCGACTCGCAGAGATGATGGAGGGGAAGCGGTCCGAACTCGCTGAAGCGATCGGAAACGAGCATGCAACCCGCGAAGTCGATGCGTCCATCGATCGCGTGGTCCACTTCGCGGGATGGACCGACAAGTACGCTTCGGTGATGGGCGGCGCGAACCCCGTCAGCGGACCGTATCACAACTTCACGATCCCCGGATCTATGGGAGTTGTGGGCTGTGTGTGTCCGGATCAGCCACCACTCCTTGGTTTGATCTCGATGATCGCGGGACCGATCGCGCTGGGCAACAGCGTCGTCGCAATCGTGTCTGAGTCCAATCCAATCCCAGCGATGGTGCTCGCTGAAGCGTTCGCGACCAGCGATCTCCCAGGCGGGGTTGTGAATTTGATTACGGGTTTCCGTGAAGAACTGGTCCCCCACTTGGCAACGCATCGCGAGGTCATCGGGGTCCATGCCGGATCGGTGAGCGACGAGCATCGAGCGGTGTTGCGTGAGGGAGCCGCGGTCAATATGAAGCGTGTGACCATCCACGATGACGCATTGGATTACTTCGATGAATCCCAGGCACAGGGACCCGCTTGGATCGATCCGTTTGTTGAGTTCAAAACGATCTGGCACCCGAGCGCTGTCTAAGTCTTACTTCGCACTGACAGCAGGACCGGTCTTGAGCGATTCATCGAGCTGGATCCTCGGCTGTTCGATCATCTTCTCAGCGGACCACTCGATCTCGAGTGTGATATCAAACAGCTTCGCGATCGAGTTGAGCTGACGCTCGATGGTCTCTCGCGCCTGGTTGATATAGCGATCGTCGTTCTTCTCGAACAACTCCGCGGCTTGGTCCTGCGCGGTCCGCATCAACTCGTTTTGACGGTGCGCGTTCATGTTGATCACATCAATCAGTCCGAGCACGCGCCCCTGCTGGATGTCGTAGGGTTCAACATCCATCAAACGCAGCGATCCAACGATCGGAGGGAGCGTGATGCGGAAGTGTGCGTCCCCAAGATCGGTCACATCCGATTCGGTGATCCCGCCGAGCTCGATCGCGTACTGCTTCTCGAACTGGAAGATCATCGCGATCTTTGCTTGGCTCAGCAGGATCGGGGGCAGCCAGCTGTATCCAGCGGTCGCTGTCGCGATCTCTTTTGCATGGACCTCAAGTCCCACCAGCTTCCCGACAGCGCGGACACGCTCGGTGATGATCTTTAGTGAGATCTTCTCGATGTCTTTGCCTGCTCGAGCACGCTTGAGCGCGGAGAGCAGGTAGAAGACAACACCGGCGCCGACGATCGCGGCCAGTGACAACGCAATGATGAGGAGGATGAGGTCGTTCATGACAATCTTGTTTGGAGCCCGACAGAAGGATTTTCGCTGGAAGTCTAGGGAAAGACTCGATCGCAACCCAAAAAACAGCCAAGATCGCGTACAGAGTGCATTGCGCCTGTTGTTATTCGGACTTTAAGAGCCGGAGGTTGATTCGCTCTGTTGGCTTGGTCGGCCCATTTCATACGCTCGGATCAGCAAGTGACCCGCGGCGGAAATGAGGATAATGAAGGTCAAGCCGAGCGTGATCGTCAGAACCGCTTGAATCGCACCGTTCCCGGATGTGCTCGCGAGTGTGGTGTTGATCCATGCGCCGGGACCGATGTTGAAGTGCATCAGGGCACTGATCGCGATGATCGGGATGGCGCAGAGCGCGGACTTGATCAGGAATGGGAGCGATTCGGAGTTGCGGACAAAGACCGCGATCGATGCGAGGACCGCGAAAGCTCCAATGGTTGCGAGCCGACCCAAAAAGGTGATCTTTGCGAGACTCGCGAGATCCGGGAAGTCGGATTGCTTCGCTTGGATGAACCCGACATACAAGCCGAACACGAGCCCGACGAGGATGGATCCCGCGATCGCGATGGTCCCGATGGCCCACCCTTCCCGAAACTTGCCGAGCCCGAGCAGGATCGCGAAGACTCCAGCGACTGCTGTGATGACTTCAAATCCGAAGAATCCCCAGTCGAAACCACCGAAATGCCCGAGTGTGTAGTAGATCCAAGGCAGCGCCGAGAGCGTCACGAACAGGCCGAGGACACCAACCCCGATCCGGCAGAGCAGCGGCGGTTGTGGGAGATCGAGAGCTGGATGTGGATTTGAGGTGTTCACAGTGATGATTATCGCCCGGACGCTGGCTTGGATCGATGAAAACCCAGAAATTCGAGATGATTCTGGATGGATTATGTGATGCAGAATCTGCGCCCAATAGGTCGATTTTCGCTCAGCAGGCGCAGCGGAAGCCCGATCAAGGGAATGTGTACCAAGATTCGCATTGCCAAGGACCTATGGAGTGTTCTGGCGGGGACAAAGTGCCGATGTTGGATACACGAGCCTGATCATGGACGATCCGGCTGTATTGCGTTTCGGACTACGGTGTCCGGACGCGAGAAAGGAATCGCTATGGGCGGTATTACAAGCGGCGTGGGGCTGTTCTCAGGTATTGACTCGGGTTCATTGATCGAGCAGTTGTTGCAGATCGAGTCTCGTCCCAAGGTCCTCGCGCAGACACGACTGATCCAACTCCAGGGACAGCAAGCCGCGTACCTCGATATCAACACGCGCCTGAGCGCCATCCAGAATCTTGCCAAAGCGTTCCGCACAGACAACATCTTCAAGAACAAGCAGGCGCTGGTTTCCAACGAATCCATCCTCAGCGCCACCGCTTCGCAGGACGCACTGCCGGGCACCTACGACTTTGTCGTCAACCGCTTGGTCTCGACGCAGCAGAACCTCTCGCGCGGATTCCCAACCGATACCGGCGCGCTGGGACTCACCTCACTGACCTTCGAGGGCGCCGAGGCGCGTCTCGATCGCGACACTTCTCTCTCGGATCTCAACAACGGCGAAGGGATTACTCGAGGAAAGATCACCGTCAACGGCACAGAAGTCGATCTCTCAACAGTCGGGACCGTCTCGGAAGTGCTCGAGAAACTCAACTCGCTCTCCGGCGTGGAAGCTCGCGTCGAGAACGATAAGTTCGTGATCACCGGACTGACTTCCATCGAGAACGCGGAGGGACGCGAAGTCCTTGAATCGCTCGGACTCGACGGCGCCATTAGCAGTGGGACACTGACCGGGAGTTCGGTCTACACACTCGGAACCAACACCGCTCTGGAATCATTGAATGATGGACGCGGGCTCGGCGTGCGGAACACCTCCGGCGCTGGGGTCTACGACTTCACCATCCACATCGACGACAACACCGACTTCCTGCTCGATAACCAGGACACGATCATCGAGGTCCGTCTTGGTGACATAGAGGAGCTTGTCGACGGCGAGCTCACGGTGACCAGCAGTGCCGTGACAACCGTCGGCGGCGCTCTGGATCGGATCAATGATGCGATCGACGAAGCGGGACTCAGCGCGAACCTGACAGCGACCATCAACGAAACCACCGGCGGGATCGAGATCGTCGATTCGCTCAATCGAGGGTTTGTGATCGAGGATCACGCGCCCGCGACGGGGTCCCAGAGCACCGCGGCCGCGGATCTGGGGATTGCGGGATCACACCTGACCGGTTCAGTGTCAGGCGATCGGATCTTCGCGGGTATGAACACAACGCTGCTCTCGAGTCTCAACGGAGGGGCAGGCATCGCAGGCACGGACGGACAGATCGGATTCTCCCTCCAGAATACAGCGTTCAACTTCTCGGCTGATGTCTCAGCAGCAGGCGACATCAACGATGTCATCAACGCGATCAACAACGACGCGAACAACCAAGACGGATTCGGCGGGCAGTATGTCACCGCATCGCTCAACGAAGCGGGGAACGGGATCGCGATCACCGACAACACCACAGGAGCTGGGACTTTCACTGTCTTCGGCACCGGAGGCGCGGATACCGCTGAAGCACTCGGGATCTCGGGTACCTTCACCAGCGGAGTCGCCGCGGGAACCGATCTTGACCTTGCGTACATCGGGACCGCGACCCGACTCGACTCTATGTTCGATGGTGACGGGCTCGGGACCGGGAGTTTCGAGATCATCGACTCGGACGGCAACCGCGCCGAGATCACGATCTCCGATGGTGATCAGACACTCGCGGATGTCATCCGCCGCATCAATCAGAACTCATCACTCCAGGTCAACGCACGAATCAACGATACGGGCGATGGACTGATCATCGAAGACACCGGCACGCTCGGAGGATTGCTCGAGATCAACGACACCGACGGATCGGTCGCGTCCAAACTCCGGATCGCGGGGAAGGTCACGCAGGAAGCGATCGACGCAGATCCAGGTGCCAACTTCATCGATGGCTCCTTTGAAACCAATCTCGAGTTCGACGCGAACGACTCGCTCGAAGATGTCATCGCGGCGATCAACGCATCCGACGCCGGGGTCAGCGCCTCGCTGCTCAATACCGGGACGGGTTCAGCGCCATTCAGAATCTCGCTCGCGTCAGAACAAACCGGCAGCGCCGGTCGATTCCTGGTCGACTCAGGAGGGTTCGATCTCGGGCTCACCACGATCGATGAGGGTGACGACTCACGAGTCTTCTACGGCGCTGAGGATCCGGCCGACGGCATCCTCATCAGTTCCTCGACCAACCAACTCGACGGCGTCATCCAGGGAGTCTCGATCGACCTGACCGCGACGAGCGATGAATCGGTCCAGATCTCGATCTCGGAAGATACCGAATCCATCGAGGGCAAGATCCAGGAGTTTGTCGATGCGTTCAACGAAGCGATCACCCAGATCGATTTCCAGACCCGATACGACCAAGAGACCGAGGAGCGGGGAACCCTGCTCGGCGATGGCACCGTCATCGGGCTGCGTGGAGCACTGTTCAACTCGATCCTTCGTGAAAACGATGGGTTTACTTCTGACTACAGCCGACTGACGGATGTCGGGATCTCGATCGGATCGGACTCCGTTCTTGAGTTCGATGTCGAGGCATTCCGAGCAGCGTACGCGGATGATCCAGCAGCAGTCGAAGCACTCTTCACCCGCCAAACGGTCGATACCTCAGGAGTCGATGACGATGATGATTCGACCTTCCTCAATCCGGAAACCGAGCTCGAATACTCAGAACGCGGCGTGATGGTCCTCCTCGAAGACTTCATGGAGACCTACACCAACTCGCTGACCGGTGTGCTCACAGGACGCAACTCCGCGTTCGATGACCAGATCGCGCTGCAAGAATCTCGCATCGAGAGCATCGACGCTCGGCTCGAGCGGCGTCGCGAAGTGCTTGGACGACAGTTCCTTGCGATGGAGCAAGCGATCGCTGGATTCCAAACGCAAGGCAACGCCCTATCCCAGATATCCGGATTGGGCTGAGCAGGATTTTTGATTTTCTGAGACCCGATCACTGAAGTCGCCCACATGCAGGACCGATAGCCCGAACATGAACGACACCAACACCGCGAATGCGTATCTCAAAACCAAGGTCATGACCGCTTCTCCCGAAGAGCTGCGGATGATGCTCCTTGATGGAGCGGTCCGCTTTGCGCACATGGCGAAGGTCGGCATGGAGACCAAGGATTACGAGAAGATCTACGAGGGGTTCAAGTCCAGCCGAGAGATCGTGCTTGAACTCATCAATACGATCAATCCAGATCCCGATCCCAAGCTCGCTGAAACTGTGCGTGGGCTGTATGTCTTCATCTTTGGGGAGCTCGCGAAAGCCAGCTTGAACAAGGATATGGAACGTTTGGACAAAGCGATCGAGCTGCTTGAGTACGAACAAGAAACCTGGTCAAAGCTGCTTGTGCAGCTCGCCGAAGATCGGCAAGCAGGGATCGAGCACTCGCAAGCAGCAGCACCAGACAGGTCGGGAGATCAACCGACCGGGTTGTCCTCGCTGAGCATCCAAGCTTGATTTGATTATCCGGTTGTGATTCAGACCAGATCGTGGAGTGGCTGAGAGAGCCCCGCCGCGAGGTGGTCCATAACGAACTTGAGCTGGACATGCGTGTTGAGTTCGCTCTGCGCTCGCCCGACCATATCAATCGCGTGGAGAGCACGCTCCGCTTTGTGTGGATCGGTCAGCTGCTTGCGGTAGCGATCAGCGATCAGCATGAGCATGTACTTGATCCCGATCTGGTTCGCGACGAGCTTTGAGCGGTTCTCGCCGAGCTTATCACCCTTCTTCACCCAGTCTTTCGCCCAGTTATCAACCAGATCATTCATCGTGGCGCCGAGCGAGATTGGATACTCCCCTCGGTCGCATTGCACGAACAGCGGTTCGAGCGCCCGCGCCCATTGATAGATCTCCGCGTCATGGGCATCCTGATAGCGTCCGGGTGATCCGGTCGCCGAGGACAGGAGCCACTGGTGTTCTTCAGGGGTCGTCTGGATGTCGGTCGTCGAGATCCAGGCACGCATCGCGTCGTCGTCGAGCGGTGCAAACGCGATCCGCTGACATCGCGACCGGATGGTGGGCAGCAGCCTGTCTTCGTTTGGGGTTACCAGAATAATGATCGTCCCAGGCGGGGGTTCTTCGAGCGTTTTGAGGATCGCGTTCTGCGTGTCGATATTGAGCAGTTCCGCCTCATCAATGATGAAGAC
>JAEPQP010000226.1 GCA_017640485.1 Phycisphaerales bacterium
GAAGGTCATACGCCGCGAGCAGTTGCTCGATCTTGGGTCGCAGTTCAGGCTCGATCCGGAGCGTGAGTATTTTGTGTTCATCCACAAACGCGTAGAAGAAGGGATCCTCCGAGACCGCTCCGAAGCCCACCATGCCGTCTTCAAAGAAGAAGTCGTGGTATCGCTGGAGGAGATTGGTCATCCGTTCTTGTCCGATCGGTTCATACGCGATGTAGGGATCGATCTCGCGATAGCAGTCGTGACCGATGTAGTCGAGGATCGGGTATATTCGTCCAGGCATCATGGAGAAGATCTGGACCCAGAGCGATTCGAGTCGCGGAGCACTGAGCACGATGTCGTAGACATAGCGATCAGGCCAAGCCTCGACCTCCTCGATCCCGTCCTCGCCGTCTGCGGGTTCATACTCCGAGTTGTACCCTTGCCGAGGGGTCATGGATTCGACGGGATAGACCCCGAGCGGGAAGTCAAATCCTTTGACAGTTCTGCGTTGAATCGCTTCATCAGCTCGACATCGTGACATCGTTGTCGGATCTCCGTGGGCTCGTGAAGTCAAGAATCGGCCTGCAGGAGGATAGTCTCCACACATTCGCGTCGTCTGAGCTGATCAAACGGTCTTGAGCCCGTTTTTCTGATATCCAACCGATTCTGTCGCGCATATCCTTCCACATGACCAATGAATCGACGCCCGATCTGAGCTCTTCAACTCCGCCGATGATGGGAACCCTGATCGCGATCGCCGTGGGGAACTCCAGAACCCGTGTTGGCTCATTCGAGGACAAGGAGTGCTTGAACCCACAGTCCTTCGAATCCAAGGATATTGACGCAATTACAACGCGTGTTCAGGAGATCATCGATTCAAGCTCCAACAACAGCGGGGATGATCCCACGATTGTGATCGCTGGAGTGAACCCAAAAAGCGCCGATGAGATCGAGCGTGCGATCCGTAAATCATCCAATCTGAACATCTATCGGTTTGGTCGAGATTTCCAGATCCCGATCAGGCACACACTCACCGAATCCGGAGAGATGACCGTCGGACAGGATCGACTCCTGTGCGCTCTGGGTGCGTACGCGGTTCTGAATCAAGCCTGCGTCGTGATCGATGCAGGCACTGCGGTCACGATCGATTTCATCGACGGCGAAGGCGTCTTCCACGGCGGGGCAATCCTGCCGGGGATTTCCATGATGCTCTCGTCGCTTCATGAGGCCACCGCGAATCTGCCCAAACTGGTGTATTCCAAGCTCGATCCCAGCAAGCACAATCCAGGAAAGCAGACCGATGAAGCGATCATGCTCGGCGTGACCTATGCTGTGCGCGGAGCCGTGCGTGCACTTACGGAGCGGTACGCCGAGCACTACCAAGCGTATCCCCAGACGATCGTGACCGGTGGAGACATGGGCATTCTCGAAGACGACGAACTGATCGATTCCTTCGTCCCCGACCTCCAACTCCAAGGCATCC
>JAEPQP010000235.1 GCA_017640485.1 Phycisphaerales bacterium
GCCAACTATACTAAGTTCCTATCAGAGCATGCGACATGGACAGAAAGCCGACCTTCGCGGCGACACATCGTACCTGTGCTCTAGATTCTCTGTAAAATACCAAATCGGCATGTCTGTGAGGTAAGTCTTGGGTGTAATCCGGACTGGACGGCGATATATAGATATTATGCCTGCCGATTTCTCTGCCTTATCGCCCTCCGAGTTCGAGGCGCTTTCAGCCGACCTTATCGGGCGCGCTCTTGGTATCCGCTTCGAGCAATTCGGCGAAGGAGCTGATGGTGGAATAGATGGACGCCACGCGCCGGAGGCGCAAAGCCTGACGATCCTACAAGCTAAGAGATACGAGAGATCTGCTATCTCAGCTTTGAAGCGTGAAATGTCGAAGGAGCGCGCGAAGATCGATCAGTTGGCGCCCGATCGCTACATCCTGTCAACGTCCGTAGCGATGACCCCACAAAGGAAGCAGGACCTCGTGGAGATTTGCGGCCCCGCCATTCGATCTCCGGGAAACATCTTCGGGCGCGAGGATCTTGAGGCATTGCTGCGCGCGCATCCTGACATCGAGGAAGCTCATCCCAAGTTATGGATCCCCGCGAGCGGGCGTACGCTGAAGCGAATGCTTCATGAGACGCTGGATGAGCGCGAGGGCCACCTGAAGCCTCCTTCGGTCCTTCGAGCGTTGCTTCCAAAGCCAGGGATCGGCGGAAAGGTGGAGTCAGAGGCGGAAACGCAACGGGATACCCTGTTCCTTGTCGGAGCGCGCCCCGACCACGATCACTTCATCCTTTGGCTCGGTCCAAAGCTCGAAGCGCACGGATATCGCGTTTTTTCCGAGATCCTGACTCTCGAGCCTGGAGACAGATGGCACAAGGAGATTGGAGTGGCGTTGGAGCACCGCGCTGCGAAGGTTCTGGCAGTGGCGGGCGCGGCCACCCGCGCCAACGACGACGCGATGGACCTGATCGACAGGGCGAAAACGCTTGCTGCAAGTTTTGGCGACACTCGCCTGATTATCCCGTTACGGATCGAGGAGGGGGCCAAGATTGATGGCCTCCGCGATGCGACGCCTGCCGATTTCGCGCGGGGTTGGGCAGAAGGGCTTTCGAAGCTTCTGGAGACGCTGCGTCGCCAAGGCGTAACGCGCCGACGCGAGCACATCGCGGTCGCAGCTCAATGGGACAGCTTCCGCAAGCGTGGTGCTGTTCCGCTAGTGCGCGAGCCAGAGTCCTTGGTCTCGAA
>JAEPQP010000059.1 GCA_017640485.1 Phycisphaerales bacterium
GGATTCCTTTCACAGAGCAGCACCGCACGCGCCACGAGCCCGTGTGTGCCGCTCTGTGGGTAGTTTAGTGGATGATTCGGGCGATGACATCGCTGAAGGGCGCATGTTTCACGGGATCCCGCAGATACTTGGGAAACATACAGAAACATCTGCGAATGTCTCCCATTTGAACTTGAACTCTCTGGGTTTCTATGGCTACATGTGTCACCGCGGGTGTATACAAAGGCCCGCAGCACCCCGACCGGCCCTAGTGCGTCGGCCGGCCCCGGCAATGGTGAAGGCCTGACTCTGATGCGCGAAATACGCTCGGAGAGATCTGCATGCGCGAGAGCCGGGGCCGGACACGAGGGTTTCTGAGAGGAACACAAAGGGCACCTATGGATATACACACACTCCATTCACTCGGCCATCGACAACTCCGTGAGCTCTGGATTGAACTTGGCGTGCGGGGTGACCCGCCCCACTTCAAGCAAGCACTCAAGCGAGGGATCGCGTGGCACCAGCAAAGGAAAGACCATGGCCAGATCGATGCCGAAACCCGAAGACTGCTCAAGACCGCGATTCGCAACGCACCCCTTCCGCCTTCTCAGCGATGCAATCAACCAATGCCGCGTAAACAACGTGATCCGTTGAATCTCCCCGATGGCACCACGCTGGTGAGGTCTTGGCGTGGACAAAAGCACGAAGTGCAGGTGCTGGGTGATGGCAAGCAATTCAAGTACCGCGACACCGAGTACGCCAGCTTGTCCGAGATCGCACGCGAGATCACCGGCGCACGCTGGTCGGGCCCACGCTTCTTCGGCCTCAAGAAAATCAAGCAACCCGCATAAGGAATCACCATGAAGACCATCCGTTGCGCTGTCTATACCCGAAAGTCCAACGAAGAAGGGCTCGACCTCGCTTTCAATTCGCTCGATGCGCAGCTCGAAGCCGGGCTGGACTACATCAAGAGCCAGCGGCACGAAGGATGGGAAGCGGTCAAAGCAATCTACAGCGACGGAGGTTTCTCTGGTGGCACTATGAAACGGCCGGGATTGAAGCAAATGCTCGATGACATCGACAAGGGACGCATTGATGTCGTGGTCGTGTACAAAGTGGATCGTCTGAGCCGATCACTCACCGACTTTGCAAAGATCATGGAGCACTTTGATCAGAAGCAGGTCTCGTTTGTGTCGGTGACTCAGCAGTTCAACACGAGCACCTCGATGGGGCGGCTCACGATGAACATGCTCCTGAGCTTTGCCCAGTTCGAGCGGGAAGTCTCGGGCGAACGGATCCGTGATAAACTCGCGGCAACGAAGAAGAAGGGCTACTGGGTCGGCGGCCAGCCACCGCTCGGGTATCGACTACAGAAAGAGCACGAAGCCAAGGGCATCTACATCATCCCGGAGGAAGCCGAAGTAGTACGCAAGATCTTCACTCGGTACATTATGCTTCGATCTCCGCTCCAAGTCGCCACTGAACTCAACGGTCAAGGACACACGACACGGCAATGGATCAGCAAGAACGGCAAGAAGCATGGCGGCAGACCACTCTCCACCGCGTATATCCATCGCATCCTCACTAACCAGCTCTACATCGGCAAGATCACACACACTCGGAACGACAAGACCGAGATCTACGACGGCCGACATCAACCGATCATCGATGAAGCGACATGGGACGCGGCTCAACGAGTCATGCGGAAACAAGAAAAATCGGAGCTTCACCGCTGGACACACCCGCACTTACTCAAGGGCAAGATCCGCACAATGGACGGCTACATGATGAGCCCGTCATCGACTCATCGCCCGCTGACGAAGAAGACGGATACCAAGCAGAAGCGACTCGTGCGGTACTACCTCAGCCAGAAAGCAGTGAAGCGGGGGCACAAGAGCTGCTCGATCAAATCGCTCAACGCCGAGCGCATCGATACGCTCATCCGTGGAATGGTGCTGGGGTATCTTGACTGCGATGACCTCTTGAAGCAGTCAACGACGGTACGGGACCGCTGGATTCGCAGCGTGATCGAGGAAGTCACCATTGCTACAGACTCGGTGAATGTGCATCTCATCACTGCCGAGATCGACAAGCTTCGATCGCACCAGTTCAAACCAAGCATTCAAGAGTCACAGCCGCATCCAACTTGCATCCATAAACCAGCAGTCAATGATTTCGGCAAGACGATTACACTTACACTCGGCATTCAGATCAAGAAGCATGACGGGAGACGAGTGCTGCTGAGCCCGGATGGAACAGATCTCGTCATCTCCTCGAAGCCTGCACCCCAACAACACATCGTCGATGCGATCGGACACGCGTACCGCTGGCATGATGAGCTGATCAAAACTGGAATGAAGATCGAAACATTTGCAGAGCAGCAATGCATGTCACGAGCACGGATACGCAAGCTCCTCCCACTCACTCAGCTGAGCCCGGTCGTGCTGCGCCATGCGCTCACCGGCACGCTCCAAAGCTTGGTGACACTCGATGACCTGATCAAGGCATCGCATCAGCTTGATTGGTCCAAGCAAGCTTCCGAACTCGGTCTTCCAGCAGCAGGTTGATACGCTCCAATTCCCTGCTCATTCCCTGTTATGGTGAGCAGGGAAATCCACTAAAAATCATCGATTCTGACCCCGCGGCCGTGCTTTGATCACGGTGGTTGACCTGATCCCTCCCTGTTTTTGGTGGATTACCCTGTAAACCTGACCAGAACAGGGAAAACAATGATCGCGCCGCGCCCCTCCTCAAATCGTCTTGAGAGACACTTGCCCGATTTAGGCTCACATTTCGATTTCTGACCAGAACAGTGAAATCACAGAGACGCGCGATACCGCGTCGTTGCCCCCAAAACGGCAGAAACGGCACCCTTTCGAGATGCCGTTTCCAATGCCTTTTCTTCAAACGGAGAGAGGGGGATTCGAACCCCCGAGAGGATTACTCCTCCACACGAATTCCAATCGTGCGCCTTCAACCGCTCAGCCATCTCTCCAGCGGTGTATTTTGAGAGGGAGTATAGTCATTTAATCGACATTGGAGGCCCTCTCAGGGAGTTTTTCGCGTGCTCCAGGGGTGATTGACGACAATCAGATATGCAGGAAACTCCCGAAACCAGCCAACTTGCCGCCGGATTCAGTCCGCTGGATTGGACCGTGCTCTGCGCGTACTTTCTCGTCCTGATCATCACCGGCTGGATCTTCGCTCGCAAAGAACGAAAGGACACCGAGGACTACTTTCTGGGTGGTCGGAAGATCCCCGCTTGGGCCGTCGCGATCTCGATCGTCGCGACCTCGCTCTCGGCAGCGACCTTCATCGGCGTTCCCGAGCTCTCCTATACCGGAAACCTGACCTACCTCGCGACCAATATCGGGATGATCCTCGCGGCACTTGTCATCGCGTTTATGTTCATCCCACGCTTCTACCAGACCAAAAGCGCATCGATCTATGAACTCCTCGAGCGACGCATGGGAAGCGGAGCACGGAGGGCTGCATCGGTCTCGTTCCTCTTCGGCCGAGTACTCGCGTCAGGAGCCCGGGTGTTCGCTGCGGCGATCCCGCTCTCAATGGTGATCTTTGGCATTGATGCAGGCTTAGAACCTCTATCGCTGATGATCTCCATCTCAGCGCTCACAGTCGTCGCGATCGGGTACACCCTATGGGGCGGGATCGCTTCCGTGATCTGGTCCGATGTCTTGCAGTACGCCGTGCTTGTCGGAGCCGCATGCGTTGCGATTGCCCTCATTGCGGGCTCGATCAACGCGCCGTTGGATGTTGTTCTGGATTCATTGAACAACCCGACCAGCGAGACTGGCGAACCGATGGGCTCCAAACTCAAGATCTTTGAATGGAGCCCTGAGGGCTTCGATATCCGCAAGCCTATCGATTTCGCTGCGCCGTTTGCGATCCCAGCGTGCTTCATTGGATACACACTCCTGGGGATTGGGTCCTACGGCACAGACCAAGACCTCGCACAACGCATGCTGACCTGCAAGGATGCGAAATCCGGAGCGCGATCGGTGCTGATGGGGATCTTCCTCGGGATCCCGACCGTACTGTTGTTCCTGATCGTCGGGCTGATGCTCTGGATTGTGTACCAGCGTCCGGATCTCACCGATTCGCCCATCCAGCGGTCATCAAGTGAAGGCGATTCGCTGCGGATTTTCCTCGAGTACATCCTCACCCAGATCCCTTCAGGGGTCCGAGGATTGATGATGGCCGGGCTCTTTGCTGCAGGGCTCTCGAGCATGAACAGCGCCATCAACGCGATGGGTGCCGCATTCATCGCTGATCTCTATCGACCGATCTTCCCGAACCGATCCGAGCAGCACTACCTCAAGCGAGGACGCGTCTCGGTCATCATCGCGGGGATCGTGCTTGGAATGTTCGCGTGCATCTGCATCTATTGGAAAGATGCGAATGGATACACGCTGATTGACTTTGCACTGAGCGTGATGGGATTTGCGTACGCAGGTCTTGTCGGTGTGTTCCTCACCGCGATCCTGACCAAACGCGGATCCAGCATAAGCGCGATCGCTGCGTTGATCGTTGGGTTCCTCTGGATGCTCGCGTCACAGCCGTTCATGATCGGACAGGTGATTGATCTGACCGATTCAGAATCAACGCTTGCGTCGTATGCAGGGATTCACCACACCTGGAAACTCACGCTCGGCGTCGCGCTGTCTACCACTGTGTGCATGCTCGGGAAGCGTCGGTCTCAAGGCGCAAGCCTACATGCTCCCTGAGCAGCATGATACGATGAGTCACCGAACTCCAGCGCCCACTCGACTCTGTTCAACGGTGTCAGCTGACTGGACACCTGTTCTCTGATCATCGACTGGAGCGGTCTGAGCGCGAGACCGACGCCTCCGAGCAGCACGATCCGATCGGGTATGTAGATCGCATGAACTGTCCTGAACGCATGGATCAATGCTGAAATCGGAGGATCTGATTGACCCAGCTCCGCGAGATCGAGTTGCCCATCGTGTTGATAGTCATTGAGTGCCGAGGCACCAATATAACTTTCAAGCGTATTCCGAGAGCCGTGGGCATCAAAGCGATCTACTGACCCGTGCCGACCGACATCAAGGTGCCCGAGGTGTCCGATGCCTGTTCCCTTGCTCGGATCTCCGATCGTGCACAGCGATGAACCATCGAGCACACACAACCCAACACCCGTCCCCAGCGAGATCGCGGCTGTCCGACCCCGAACCGGATAGGAGCACGCGTAGTCATACGCCGCAGCGTCAGCATCGGAGACGACCTTGAAATCTTGGGTATCTTGTCCCAAGGCAGTTTGTATCAGGTCCTGGAAGAGCCATCCATTGAGCGCCGGGAGATTCGCGGCCCACTCGATCGCAGTGCCGGATCCGTTGCGTTTTCCTGGTAGGCACAGTCCGACACTGTTGACCTCCGCAACATCCAATCGAGTTATGCAGGATCGGATCGCATGAATCAGATCATCGCGTGAGGGATCAGCGTATCGGTCACTGGTCACCGTCTCCATGCGATTGTTTGGGTGCCGGACCGCCGCCTTGACCGAAGAGCCGCCCAGATCGATCCCGACACGAACAGGATGATTGCTCATCCCGCGTTCCCGACACGCTTGATGAGGTTCGCGAGCGCCTCGCGTTTCTCACGGCGGGCTTGTTTGGAAGCGGGATCTTTCTTCTCGTCCGGATTGGGCGATTCGAAAAGCGTGGCGTACGCGAAAATCGCAAACCGCCTTGGATGTCCCAGTGCGATCTGGAAGTTGGTCTCGGCACCGGTCTTGTGCTTGTATGCACCGATCCCCGGGATCACCTGAGATTGATCAACGAGCGCGAGCCATGACGAGAGGTCATCGCTGTATTGCTCGTTCTTTTCGGTATAAATCATCGGCATGATGGTGTCGACATACCCCAGGTTTGCCCACTCCGCGGCGTCTTGAAGATACCGATCCATTGCGAGATCAGGGCGTCTCCAGACCGCGGCGCTGAGCCGGACGCCGCGCTTGCCAGCGACCCCTTCTTGATCGATGCGTTTGACCAGTGTGGTGATCCGTGAGCGGATCCAGTCTTGGTACGCTTTGCGATCGATCTTCCCGACCTCCCCACTCCTCCCGGTCTGGCGAGCGTAGAGCTCTCTGCTGACCGGATCCCCGGGCATCAACTTCCCAGGCTTGATCTCGTCCGAGAGGTACCGGATGTAGTCCAGATGGATCCCGTCAAGTTTGTATCGCTTCACCAGATCTCGCACGACCGAAACAATGTGATCATGAACACTGTCGAGAACCGGGTTGACCACGACATACCCATCATGCAGCCCTTGGACATTCCCCTGCTCATCGCGCAGTCTCCACTCCGGATTGGTGTGGTACATGTGGGATCGATCCGCTGGGGGTGTCTTCCCCCTCCACAGCGGCATCACATTGAGCCACGCGTGGATCCGGATCTTGTAGAGCCTCGACTCTTCGACCGCGATTTCCAGCGGATCAAATCCCGGCGGGTTCGGGTTGTACTTGAGCAGCTCGTGACCCCAAGGCTCAAGATCAGAGTCGTAATACGCGTCCGCTTGTCCGCGGACTTGCCAGTAGATATCTGTAATCCCGATCGATGCCGCGTTCGCGATTGCTCGTCTGACATCTTCAGGAGATTGATAATCCCAACGCGTAATCCACAATCCATGTTCGGTCGAGAGGCGCTCAGCCGAGCCGGAATCATCTGTGTCGTATCGTCCCTGACCAGTCAGGACACAACCCGAGAAACCAAGCATCAACAGCACGATAGACAACCGGAAAATCGACATGGCAGCTCCTCGAACTCAGCCCACCCATCATACCCGATCTCGCTCAGGAATGACCCCGCTCTCATCATGGATCGGTCAGTCGATCATTGACCCGTTAAGCAAATGTCTCGCTCGAACCGGTCATCTGCTCACGTTTGGTTTTGATAAACCCAAACCAGAGGATGTAGAACGCGGGAACCAGCACGCCGAGCACGATGGTGAATGCCAATCCGATGATCTCGCCGATCTGCTGCCCCGCCTGACCACCAGCGTTCATCTGTTGAGCGAGCGGAGAACTCGGGTACTGCTCAGCCCATGCACGGATTGAATCCTGCTTCTCCATCTGACGGACATAGTTGTAGATCGCCATCGGGATCGAGGGCACCGCCCAGATCAACACCAATATCCGTGCGAGCGGGTTCCGGGTCACACAGAAGATGCCCCCAAACAACAAGAAGAGCGTAAGGACCAAACCTGTTCCCATCAGCGCCCAGTCCATCCCGGTCGCTTTCATGCCTTCCGGCATCGGTGCCCCTTCGAGCAGCGGTTCGACCATCCGCTCTTGGAGAGGAAGCATCGCGGTTCCAAGACCAGCACAGGTCAGCATCAATGCGGCGTACGCAATGGTCAGACCACCGATCCACTTGGGCCAAGCGGGAGCCGGTGACGAGTGCAGATAGTCATCGTGGTGGTCGAACTCAGTCGTTTCGTTGATGGTGTCCGTGTCGTCGTGCATAGCGTTCCCCTATTTCTGAGTGAGTTCAGAGTTGAAACTGTGTCACCAGATTATAAGGGATTTTGTCAGACCCGTTGCAAGAAGCGGACATCGTTTTCGAACAGCATCCGGATATCAGGTATGCCGTATTTGCCCATCGCGATGCGTTCGATCCCGAATCCGAATGCGAACCCTGACCACTCCTCTGGATCAAGACCACACGCAGAGAGTACATTTGGATCGACCATGCCGCAGCCCCCGAGTTCGATCCATTTGGGATCCTCGCCGGGCTTGAGCGCGATCATCATATCGAACTCAGCGCTTGGTTCAGTAAACGGGAAGAAGCTCGGACGAAGACGGATCTCCGCATCGTCCCCGAAGTACGAGTGCGCGAACTGCAGCAGGGTCGTCTTGAGGTCCGACATGGAGACGCCGCGATCGACATAGAGTCCCTCGATCTGATGGAACATGAACGAGTGGGTCGCGTCCACTGTGTCTGGTCGGTATACACGCCCGGGTGAGACAATCTTGATCGGGGGTTGCTTGCCATCGGCGACCAGCTTGGACATCGTCCGGATCTGCACCGTCGAAGTCTGACTCCGGAGCATCCGAGGCGTCTGTACTTCGTTGGGGTTATCAATATAGAAGTTATCGATCGGATCACGCGCAGGGTGCGCCGGGGGGATGTTGAGCTTGATGAAGTTGTGCTCGTCGTCCTCGAGCTCAGGCCCCTGAGCGACATCGAATCCCATACGAGCATAGATCTCCACAAGCTCATCCCGAACACGCGAGATGATGTGGCGACGACCCACGCCGCTCGATTCCACGAAGCCCGGCTCGGTCATGTCAATCATCGGACCGTTTGAGGCAGGCGCCCCCGAATCCCCGAGCGATGCTTGCTTGGTCTCAAATGCGGTCTCGAGCGCCGTCTTGACCTCGTTGAGGCGTTTACCCACCGCTCCCTTCTGCTCTTTTGGAACATCCTTCATCATCGGCATCACGCCGCGCATCTTGCCCTTGGTCCCGATGTACGCGATGCGCCACTGCTCGAGTCCAGACGCATCGTTCACGGCTCCCAAATCGGACAGTGCAGAGGATTCGATCTCGTTGAGGGTCTCAAGCATGGGTATCAGATCGCTTTTGAATTACTGGGTGATGAGTAAAAAACGCTGCCCGCAATGCGGACAGCGTAAGGATAGTCATTGAATGAACCGCTCGCAGTCGAAACGGTCTCAGGAATCGCCTTCAGTAGCATCCGCTTCGGGCGCTTCAGGTGCTTCAGCTGCAGGTGCTTCGGCTTTCGGCGCATCCTTGCGGAGTTTCGCAGCGAACGCTGTACGGCGATCCGCGGTGCGACGGCGCGAGCTTGGTTGACCACCGATCTCAGGGCCTTCCTCGTTGCCGACAAACTGGATCACGCAGAGCTGAGCCGCGTCACCGAGACGGTGCTGACCGAGCTTGACAATGCGAGTGTATCCACCAGCGCGATCTTCGAAGCGAGGAGCGACATTGTCAAAGATGTGCTTGACGATGCGTGGAGCCTTGCGGAGTTCGCCGTAGCGGTTGCGCTCGATCTCGTCGGATTCTGGGATATCGAAGAATCCTTCGGTGAATGCACGCTGCTCTTCGATCGACTCGCGCTGCTCATCGGTCGCGCCTGCTGGGATATGAGCCCATGCAAACGCACGGCGGTCCTGACCGAGCATCGAGACCACCTGACGGCGTGAGTGGAGATCTCCACGCTTTGCCTTGGTCACGATCTTCTCAACGAACGGCTGGAGTGCCTTCGCCTTCGGGATGGTCGTGGTGATCTGACCATGCTCGAAGAGACTTGCCGCCATGTTACGGAGCATCGCTTGGCGATGCGCTGTTGTGCGGCCCAACTTGAATCCGGCTTTGCGGTGACGCATGACTCGGTTCCTTCTTCTCATTCAGCAACGCGCTCACCGCGTTGCTTTGGTGTGTATCTCGTCAGCAAGCTTCGCTTACTGATTGATGGTGTACCCCTCGGGAAGTTCCATCCCGAGATCAAGATCGATGTCCTGAAGCTTGCGCTTCACTTCACGCAGCGATGTGCGTCCAAACGAACGGAGCTTCAAGAGTTCCGGTTCAGTCATCACGACCAGCTGTGCAACGGTATCGAGACGCGCCGATTCCAGACAGTTGCTCGCACGGACCGAAAGGTCCAGCTGCTCTGTAGGCATGTTGAGCTTGCGGATGAGTTCCTCGTCCACGCCTGCAGCCGCAGCTGCATTCTCTGAAACACGCTCTTCGCCGAGCTCAAAGTACTGAACAAACGGGTTGAGGTGCTTGCGGAGGATCTTGCCGGACTCGACCAGTGCCATCTCTGGGGTGACGGTGCCGTCGGTCCAGATCTCGATGGTCAGCTTGTCGTAGTTGGTCTTCTGACCAACGCGAGTGTTCTCAACATTGTAACGAACACGCTGGACAGGGGAGTAGATCGCATCGACCGGGATGACCCCGATCTCCTGCTCGTCGTTGCGGAGGTCCTGGTCGGAAACCGGAATGTATCCGCGTCCTTTGTTCACATGGATCTCCATCTCAAACGCGACCGGCTCTGTCAGCGTCGCGATGACGAGGTCCTTGTTGACGATGGTGACATTGCTGTCTGCTTCGATGAGGTCAGCGGTGACTTCACCGGGTCCCTGAGCCGCGAGCTTCATCACGCGTGAGCCTTCACCCTCGCACTTGACGATAAGGTTCTTGATGTTCAGGATGATGTCGGTGGTGTCTTCGAGGACGCCTGGGATCGAGGTGAACTCGTGCTCGGCACCCTTGATCTTGACTGCAGTGACCGATGCTCCTTCGAGGGATGAGAGGAGGATCCGACGCAGCGAGTTGCCGATCGTGGTTCCCATGCCGCGCTCGAATGGCTCGACGGTAAACCGACCGAAGGTGTCTGCTTTGAATTTTTCGTCCGAGGTTACTCGGGAGGGCAGTTCAAGCCCGCGCCAGCGTACACGCATAGTTCATTTCTCCGCAGCAGGGACATTCGAGAGGTCCAAACTCTTGACCGGTTCACAGATTGACGCCCTGCTGCTGTCGGCGTCGCTCTTTCTTTCCGCTCAAGACTGTTCTATGACGAACCCCGATCATGCAATCTGCATCTCGGGGCTCTTGAGCCGGTCTGTATTAGACGCGGCGCTTCTTCTTTGGACGGCAGCCGTTGTGAGGCACCGGGGTGTGGTCTTCGATCGCGGTCACACGCAGACCGGTCGATGCGAGTCCGGAGACCGCGTTCTCACGGCCGGCACCTGCACCGGTGATCTTGACTTCGATCTCGCTCATCCCCATCTTGCGGACCTTCTGTCCGAGCTGCTCACCGGCACGGGTCGCGGCGAACGGGGTCGCTTTGCGTGCACCCTTGAAGCCGATGGTGCCAGCCGAGTCCCACGCGAGTGCTTCGCCGTTGGTGTCGGTGACAGTGATGAGGGTGTTGTTGTGGGTCGCTTTGATGTGCGCGATTCCACGGGTGACGCCCTTACGGACTTTCTTTGCTTTTTTGACAGACTTTGCCATGTCGTGATCGCTCCTGGCGGTTCCACTTGAGGTTCCCTCGTTGAGGGCTGGAACCTTGCGAAACTGGTTGGTTCAAGCAAGGCCGATCCCTGCTCGAAGAAAATGAAACGGGTTGCACCCTCTCGGATACAACCCGGAAATCGATTGAGCTGTTTAGCCCTTCACGCCCTTCTTGCCTGCAACGGTGCGCTTCTTGCCCTTACGGGTGCGAGCGTTACAGCGGGTGCGTTGGCCGCGAGTCGGCAGACCCGCACGGTGGCGATCCCCGCGGTACGAACGGATCTCGCGGAGACGAGCAATGTTCTGGTGGACCTGACGACGCAGCGCACCCTCAACGAGGTATGAACCATCGACGATCGAGTTGAGTGTCGAGACTTCGGTCTCTGACAGATCCATCGCTTTGGTTTCTGGATCGATCTTCGCTTCAGCGAGGATGTCACCGGCATACTTGTTGCCGATGCCGTGGATGTACTGCAACGAATAAAAGATCTTCTTGCGATCTGGGATGTCTACACCTGCGATACGGGGCACTGGTATCTCCATTCATCCGGGCTCATCCCGGCAGTGCGCTGCAAACGAGTTCACCTCGATGCAGCCGGTCGTAAATCATTCAACACAACTCAGCAGCAGGTCTCAGCCTTGACGCTGCTTGAATCGTGGGTTCTTCTTGTTAATCACAAAGACTTTGCCCTTCCGACGGACGATCTGGCAATCTTTGGAGCGACGCTTGACGCTTGATGATACTTTCATCTTGACCTCCTCCGCCGCTCGATTGGCGAAGCTTTCTGAACCGGTATCCCGGTCGTTTCCATAAATCTCTGACCTCAGATCATGTCTTGGAGACAAAATCAGGGGTCACGATGATAGCCCTGACCTCCCGGTGTGTCATCCACCGGACCGACTGAGCTTCTAAAAAGAGTCCAGGAACTGCAATCTGACCCAGAATCTTCTGCTGATCGCCCCCTGACAGGGACCGATCGCACGATCAGCGGTTCCGACCCTCACCGGCATCCGTATCGCCGAGGAATCCGTCATAGTTCCGCATGAGCAGGTTCGCTTCGACACGCTGGAGGAAGTCCAGCGCCACCGAAACCACAATCAGCAAGCCCGTCCCTCCCAAGAACTGGGAAACCACAAAATCGACTCCCAGTTGGGTGTTCACGACCATCGGGAGCACTGCGATGACCGAGAGGAAAGCCGCACCGACAAAGGTGATCCGCTCCATGACCGCTTCAAGATATTCAGCTGTGCGGGGTCCAGGGCGCAATCCAGGGATGAACGAGCCGTGATCCCGGAGCTGCTTGGACATCTCCTCAGGATTGAACTGGACGGTAATCCAGAAGTAACTGAAGAAGTAGACCATGATGATGTAGAGGAACACATAGGGGTAGGCGCCCATCTGGAAGTTGGTGCTCAGCCAAGCGATGAGCGCGACCCACCATCCCTCGGTTCCCCCGGCTTGCGCCTGATCCATAAGTGCACTAAAGACAACAGATGGGAAGACCATCAGCGATGATGCAAAGATGATCGGCATCACGCCGCCGTGATTGACTTTCAGCGGGAGGTAGCTCTTCTGACCACCAAAGGTCCTGCTTCCACGCGTGTGCTTCGCTTGCTGGACGGGGATTCGTCGCTGCGCAACCGTGAGCAGAACTGAACCCGCGACCACGAGGATGAATCCCCCGAGCAGCAGGATCAACGCCATCCAGCCCATCTTGTTCGGGTCTGCGGCATCGAAGTTGGCGATCACACTCATAACCGCACCAGGCATCCCGGTCAGGATCCCCGCCATGATAATCAGCGAGACACCGTTCCCGATCCCAAAACGATCGATCTGCTCACCGAGCCACATCAGGAAGATGGTCCCTGCAGTCAGTGCTGAGATTCCCATCATCCACCAGAGCGGATTGCTTGCCCACGCTTCGTAGACCAGTCCTGATCTGGTGATGTAGGTCAACCACCCCACCGCTTGGACAAGACACAGACCAACTGTTGCGTAGCGTGTCCATTCCTGGATCTTCGCATACCCGGTCGGTCCCTCATCCTTGAGTTTTTTGAGTTGTGGAGAAACGCCTTGGAAGAGCTGGAAGATAATCGAAGCCGTGATATACGGCATGATCCCGAGACCAAAGATTGTAGATTGACCGAACGAACCGCCTGAGAAGATCGCGACATATTGCGAGAGGCGCCCCGCGGCCGAACCAGACGCGGCTTGCTGCTCGAAGAACGAGGTCAGCGCCCCCTGGTCAACACCCGGAACCGGGATCCAGAACCCGATCCGATAGACCGCGAGCATCCCGAGCGTGAAGAGGATTTTACTCCGAAGCTCGGGGATGCGGAACACATTGATGATGGTCTGGATGAGCATGAATCGTTCACTCCGTCTGGACTCGTGTCTGAGCCAGCTCTTTCAATCGAGTCGAGGTGCACGCCCGACCGTCGTCTGGTATGCAAGACGGGGCCGATCAGCCGTGACCGGGGATGGTATCCCCATTGTTCAGCGGTTGATCGACCCCGGCGAGCAAATCTGTCTACGCGGCCCGCAATCGGGACCGGATTATTTCTTCGCCTTGAGGACCTCGCCGCGTGCGAATGCTTCGTCACGCTTGCGGTGCCATTCTTGCTTCTTGAGCTTCTTCGTGAGGTTCTTCGGAGTCTTGTCGTCCGAGTTTCGATCGATCCCACGCACACGGTCACGGCGGGTACCGGTCTCATTGACCTTCCCACCAGCGTCCTCGATCAGCTTGCGGGCTGACGCGGTGACGCGGTTTGCGGTCACATCAAGCTTGACGCTCAATGAGTCCGCACCGTCTGGGAGATTGCCGAGGATCTTGAGGTTGCGTGACATGTCACGGACAAGACCGGCCTTGATCAGCGATTCCTGGGTCACTTCGCCGCCGGACTTGAAGTCCGCGTGCTCGATGATCGCAGAGAGATTCACGATCCAGAAGTGAACGCGGAAGTTCGCGTTGGTGAAACCAAACTTCGGCATGCGGCGGAAGAACGGCATCTGGCCACCCTCGAACTGAGCGAGTCTTGAGTTGCCTGTGCGTGAACCGGCACCCTTCTGACCACGGCCAGAGGTTTTGCCGTTGCCCGAACCGACACCACGGCCGATACGCTTGCGTTGCTTGTACTTACCCGCTTGAGCGGTAATCTCGTGAATCATCATGACCGGTTACTCCCGGAATCGTGCACCCGCACGATCTGTAAACTGTTCTCTGATTAGCTCGCGTTCTCTTCAGAACCCGATTCCTTCGGTGCATCAGCCGCTGGTGCTGCTGCATCTGGAGCACCCTGTGGTGCACGATCGCCTGCAGGTCCACCGCGACCACCGCGACCACCGCGACCACCGCCGCCGCGACCACCCCGTCCGCCACGACCACGATCTTGGCCGATGGTGTTGACAGGTGCTGCCATCTTCTCACCCTCTGACTGAGCAGGCATGAAGCGTTGTCCACGCTTCACACGCTCTTCGATATCCGAGGTCTCGATCTCGACGCCGCGGAGCTCTGCGATTTCTTCGCGAGTGCGGAGTTGAGCGAGCCCGTCGAACACCGCACGAACGGTGTTGATCTTCGAGTTCGAACCGGTGGACTTGGTGAGACAGTCGGTGATGCCTGCCATCTCAAGAACCGCACGAACGGTGCCGCCCGCAACAACACCCGTACCAGGTGAAGCCGGGACGAGAATCACGCGGCTCGCACAAGCGCTGCCGGTCGTCTCGTGTGGGAGTGTGGTCCCCGTCATCGGGAACTGCACCATGTTGAGACGAGCGTGCTTCTCAGCTTTCTCGATCGCGGTCGGGACTTCAGGGCTTTTCGCGTAGCCGTAGCCGATCTTGCCCTTGCGGTCGCCGCAGACGACGAGAGCGCCGAAGCTGAAGCGTCGTCCACCCTTGACAGTCGCTGCGGTACGGAAGATTCCGACGGTGTGCGACTCGATTGATTTTGATTCGTCAAGCATTTCTGCCATTGTGGTATCTCTTTTCCGTTCAGAACTTCAGACCGCTCTCACGAGCTGCATCTGCGAAGGCTTTGACTCGACCGTGGAACTTAAACCCGCCGCGGTCAAAGACCACAGCCTCAATGCCGGCTTTCTTAGCACGCTCAGCGAGGACCTCACCGACTGCCTTTGCGGAAGCCATATTGCCCGCGTTGCCGTCGATCTTGACACCCTTATCGCGGCTTGAAGCGCTCGCGAGGGTCACACCCGCCATGTCATCGATGACCTGAGCGTAGATGTGGTTGAGTGAGCGGTACACAGCGAGACGCGGACGCTCAGGAGTGCCCTGAATACGCTTGCGGATCCCGATTCTGCGTCGTTTGTGCCGAACTGTCTTTGCTTTATTCTTGTTCATTCTTCAAACCTCACAATCGCACTCGTGCGACCCTTGGCGATCGTAATCGATTAGTTACCGAATGCCTTACCCTGCTTGCGTTGGATGACCTCGTCGAGGTATTTGATTCCCTTGCCGTTGTAAGGCTCAGGCTTCTTCTTCGCACGCACCGAAGCAGCAAAGTGCCCAACTGCCTGCTTGTCTGCTCCGCTGACTGTGATGAGCTGCTTCTCAGCAGTCACAGTCACGCCTTCAGGGATTGGCATCTCGATGGTGTTCGCGTACCCGACTTTCAGCGCCAGCTTGTTGCCGTTGACGGTACCGGTCCAACCAACACCAACGATGTTGAGCTTCTTCTCGTACCCCTGGGTCA
>JAEPQP010000129.1 GCA_017640485.1 Phycisphaerales bacterium
ATGCTTGGGTCATCTTCCCAACGCAAAAGACATCGACATACTCTCCCAGGTCATACATCTCGTACGCGAACATCTCTTCTGTTCGGCCGAATGATTGGATCTCGTCGTCCCAGATCGCGATGTTGTTCGCTCGGCAGATATCCATGAGCGCGACGAAGAACTCACGCGGCGCGGTGTTGAAACCGCCCTCGCCTTGCACAAGCTCGAAGATGAAGCACGCGTGCTCGTTGGGGTAGCGGGTGATGTACTCCTGGAGTCGATCGCACGCGTACTCGATGAACTTCTCCGGCCCGCCCATCTGCTCGGCGCGAGCGGGGTCGTAGAACGGTACATAATCAACCTGCGTCGACAATGGGATCCCCTGACGACCGCCCGCGCTGTCGCCGAGTTGGCACATAGTGACGGAGCGCCCCATGAAGCAGTGCTCGAACGCAATCACGCGGGATGCCGGCGCGTGCTTCTGGTAACAGACCTTGATCGCTGATTCGTTGGCCATCGCTCCGGATGTGGTGATGAACGCGTGGGCGAGGTTTGAGGTCTTGGACGCCCGATCAACGAGTTTCTTGGAGAACTCGAACGCGTGGTAAGATGTTTGGAGGTTGCCGTGCTTGGTGGTGTCGATGAGCGATGCATCGAGGTGAGCTCGCACGATCTTGGGGTTCGCGTGTCCCATGAAGTGGACACCGATGCCGGTCAGCATATCCCACTTGACAGAGCCGTCCGCCATCTCGACGAGCGCGCCGTTCCCGGCTCCCGATCCGATCGATGGGTACAGCAAGCCACGGCCCTTGTACTGCGCCGCTTCGCTGAGCATGTCGTCAAAGGATGAAGCGAGTTCAGGAGACGCCGGGCGGGTGTCGGTAATCTGCGCAGAGTATTCAGCGACCTTTTCGACGATGGTGTCGAAGGACGCGTGGATGCTCGCATCGTTCAGGAGCTGCTGGCCGGTGGTCTGGGTTGAGGTTTCTGTGGTCATCTCGTGATTCCTTGTTGAACTGACTTACTGATGAGATTCGGAACCGCCTGCACTGAGCCTTGCGATCAGGATCGCGAGGAGCTGGCAGCGTTCAACGAGACTTGGGATTTCGATCCATTCGTCGGGGGTGTGCAGCCCGCCGCCTCGCACGCCGAGCGTGTCGATGGTCGGGAGACCGGCTTGCTGGAGGATGTTACCGTCGCAGACACCTCCGGTTTTCGCGAAGGGCAGCTTCTGACCGAGCCCTTGCGCGACTTCGCGTGCTTTGATCGCGAGCGACTCGGTCGCCGGGATCATGGGCTTGGCGGGTCGGTTGAAGCTCCGGTGTACCTTGACTCCGGGGAGGGCTTTGCTGGATGTTTCGAGTGCGTCGAGCATGCTTGCTATTTCATCGGCGATCGACTGATCCGGGAATCGGACATTCCCCCACGCTTGCGCATGATCCGGGACCCCATTGGTCACAGGCCCACCCTTGAGTGGTCCGATATTGAGTATCCGTCCCCGCTCCGGATCAGGCATGTCTCCCACAGCGACCAGACACTCGCCGAGCTTGGTCACGGCGGAGATCCCATCGGTGAACGCTCGTCCGACATGCGCAGACTTCCCGAAGGTCTCGATCATGAACTGACCCGCCCCCATGCGTTCGACGACCAGCTCACCGCCAGGCATCGCGGGTTCGAGTGCGAGTCCATAATCGTGGAGCTTGGCTTGGTCGCTGAGTGCTTGCGCGGAGTGGTAGGTCCCGGTTTCTTCGTCGCCGTTGAGTGAGAAGGTCCAGTTCGCTTCGATGCTGCAGGATTCGAGCGCTTCGAGTGCCGCGACCGCGATGACCAGCCCACCCTTCATATCAACGCACCCTGGACCCAGACCCGTTTTCCCGTCTTCAGAGAGCGTCAACGCATTGAACGGCCCCTCAGGATCATGCACGGTATCCATATGTCCCGCGATCAGGACGCGCCCGGATGCAGCGCCGTTGAGCCGCTCGCAGATGGAAGTTGAAGGCTGGTAGCCCCCCGCTTGGCCGCCCAACAGCCACTCGGGCTTGGGGTCGGGATCGACCTGCGAGTGGTTTGCCCCCAGCGCAACGAGTCTGCTGGTAAGCAGGTCACGCGTGCGTTCAATGCCCGACTCGTTGAACCCGCCGGTGGGAATCCCGACATGGAGGATGAGGTCTTCGAGCAGATCATCCGCCCGTGCGGCGATGGTGTCAGCGAGGTGTTGTTCTTGTTTGGTCAGCGTCACGAGGGGAGTGTAGTGGTTCAGAAATCGGCGTTCCAAGCCGCTGAGGATGGATTTTCAGGGATCGTGGTTTAAATCCGATAGGGCTGGTTTGTCTGAAAAGATTCATACGCCTGTACTCAGATTTCTGAACATCTCATGTTGAGTTCGTGAAGATTTGGTCAGACCTTTGCAACGCTCGACAAGTCGCAACCCGATGCTGGTACCGTTCTTCTGATGATCTGGCCGCTCATCAAATCAGGGACAACAGCGAGCCAGAACCGAAGAGGAGTTGCACTATGCGGTATCGAGCGTGCTGGATTTCGGACCTCCATCTCGGAAGCAAAAAAGCAGAAACTGAACTTATCTACAGCTTCCTCAAACGCAACGAGTTTGATGTCCTCTACCTCAACGGCGACATCATCGATATCTGGCGTTGGAAACAAGCGGGACTGCTCAAAGCGAAGAACACACAGGAGCACATCAATGTGGTCCAGCGCCTCCTCAAACTCGCGAAGAAAGATACCCCGATCCATCTCACCATCGGGAATCATGACGAGTTCCTGATGCACTTCCTGGGAGAGAACGACGCCGCGCGAGACTTTGGGAACATCAATCTCGCTGAACGCATTGAGCATGTCGCCGCGGATGGGAAGCGATACCTGATCCTGCATGGCCACCAGTTCGATTTGGTCACACGCACCGCGCCGTGGCTCTCGAAAGTCGGTGATCGTGGCTACGAAACACTGATCTGGATCAACCGGATCGTCAACCGCATCCGCCGTCGGCTCGGGCTCCGCTACTGGTCCCTCTCGAAGTTCATCAAGCTCAAAGTCAAAAAAGCGACCATGATCATCGGGAACTTTGAGGAGAGTGCTGTCCACTACGCGAAAGAGCATGGATACGACGGCATCATCTGCGGCCATATCCATAATCCAGAGATCAAGCTCTTCGATGACAACCCGGACTACCTCAACTCGGGATGCTGGACGGATCTCACCAACTGCAACGCGCTAGTCGAACGCATGGACGGCTCGATCGATCTGATCCAATGGAACGGTCAGCGGGAGATCATCCTCAAGTCGACCGATCCAGAACGCTGCGAGACCTATCTACCAACAATCTACGAGCTCGGAACCAGTGCACAGCATCACGATCGAGATGCTGAATCACTGGTCGAGGAAGAAACGCTGGTTGGTTGGAACTGAACTCAGTCGCGCGAGCCGGGCTCGTAGATCAATCCCAGATCTACGACCACCCCGTTGGGCTGGTAAACATCGACATTCAACTCATCCGCTTTGATCGAGGTCAGCACGATCGAGGTGCGTCCTGAACTCTGCGCGTTGATGTAGTCTGCTCTGGATGGTCCGGCGTACTTCTCGTTGTTGCGTTCGTTCGCGTGGAAGTGGTAATGCGCCAGCGCCCGATCCGAGAACCGCATCATGTCATCCGACGCGACAAACCGTTCGTCGCTGACTCGATCCCGCTGACGAGGACGAAACAGGATCGCTCGGTACTGCTCGGTCTCCGAACCGCTGCTGGATGCGGGGGTATCGATGATCCCGCCGTATTCGGTCTTGCGGTCTTTGTGGTCAAGTCGTCGCTGTACGAAGATCTTTTCGATCAGATCCGGGGTTTGCAACGCTTCATCCACAACGAGGATCGCGAGGATATCAACCCAGTTGAGTTGTTGCTTCCATTCATGCAGTCGTTCATTGCGAGCGGGCTCGCCCTTCGCGACTTTCCGCTTGATGTGGGTTCTGCCTGCGAGCCGCTGCTTGAGCACCTCGTAGAGTTGAGCGGAGCTCAGGTTCATCCATTCGGGTCGATTGATGCTCGCCCAGCGGATCGGTTCAAGGTGTCGGAGTTCGATCCCATCGTGCTGCTCAGCACCGAGTCTTGAGACCGCGGATCGTGCTGACTCCCACCACTGCGTGTTGTTCGCGGCACGCTTATCATCGTTCGCATGACGGAGCTGGCGCAACCAGGTCAGTTCCATTGCTTGATCGGGGAGAATCCCGAAATCATTCCAGCAAGCACGCAGATCATCGAGGGTTTGCTGCGTACCCAGATCGGTCGTCGAGAGTTCGAGATTGGATTCAAGCAGGCGCACGCGTTGTGACCCGTCCGGGTCGAGGCGCGCGAGCAATCCCCAGGCATCGTCTCTTGTGCGATCCGCGACCCGAAGGATGGATCGTTCCTCGCGATTACTCGCGCCCTTGAGTGGATCAAGGAAGACTCCGAACACCACGGCCTCGAGTTCTTGACCGGGCTCCAAAGCTTCGATCGCTTTGCGTTCCATGCGTTCCTCATCCGGATACCCCGGCGTTACGCGGGCGTAGCTGCGAACAATCGCGGGGAGCAATCCATCCCACTGAGCACGGATCGCGTGCTGGAGTATGATGCGGACCGCTTGTCGATCGTCTTCAGTCGGGAGGATGAGCCGAGCCATGCGGGCGGAGTCCGCGTCCCCTTCTGGGGTTGTGTCGGACATCAAGAGATCGAGTGTGGTGTACCGGAGTTCGGTCGGAGTTGCGCTGGACCACGCAAGGTTCTTGAACGCTTGACGGGTCCGCTCACGGACCCGAACCCCCTCGACAACTTCAGCCCAAGCTTGTTCGGCAGCGAGCACACGATCCCGCTCGAGCAAGTCCGGATTCCGCACATCCAAGATCGGGTTACCAGTCGGCTTGTACCTCGATCCTGCAGAGCAGCCGACGAGCGGGAGTGACAGCATTGGAAGCACGACAAGCATCGCGCCTAGCGCCAAGTATCGGTGATCAATCGGACGACGGGCAGGGTTCAACACACTGAGCAGGGTTTTCATGCCCGAGTCTATTCAGGAACTCTACGCTCGGCCTTCATTGATCCTGCGTGGCTATGATTCTCTATGGGTACTCAAGCATCCACACTCAATGAACGCGTCGCGGCGGTCTTGGATCTCATCCGTCCCGCGGTCCAGGCCGATGGCGGCGATATCGAGTTCGTCGATGTCACCGAGGATGGTGTCGTCCAGATTCGTATGCATGGCGCCTGTGTCGGGTGCCCGTCGTCGGACATGACCCTCCGGATCGGGATCGAGCGGACACTCCGCGAGCGGATTCCAGAAGTGAAGAGCGTTGAGGCTGTTGCGTAAACAAACAGCTCCTGAGCTCGATCTGGGCATACTGAACAAATCCCCATCGATCCATGCAACACGAGGAAGCTTGTGGGCGTTTTGTGCACAAGACGGCGTAATTCGTGATATATCAGACCCTTGTGCGATTTCCGCTTGTAGCGGATCCGTGAGAACGGTATGATGTGGGACGAATCCCGGCAGTGAAGCCGGGGGAGATAGGAGCCAGGGATGCTTGTCATTACCAGACGGGAAGGCGAAGAAGTTGTGATCGGCGATCCGAAAAACCCCATCGGGGTGGTCCGCATCGCTTCCGTCAAAGGCGAACGCGTCCGAGTTGCGTTCGACTTCCCGAGAGATGTCGAGATTCATCGTCGCGAGATCGCTGAGCAGATCGTCGTCGAAGCCGAGGAAGAGTTCGACACTGGAGTCATCGCAAAGATTGCTCCAGCAGTGACCGGTTCATAACCAGACTCGAGCACATCGAATTGAAAAAGCCCCGCCGTGAGACGGGGCTTTCTTTTTGACTTTATGGAGTCCAGCTTATTCTGGTTCGCCGCCGGACATGTCGTAGACCCAACCCTCGATCGCACGATCGAGATCTTGGATATCGCCTTCGCCGAAGAAGAGACCGATTTCTTTTTGTGCCGCTTCTGGTGAATCGGAGCCGTGGATGAGGTTGAAGGAGTTGGAGACGCCAAAGTCGCCACGGATGGTTCCAGCTTCCGCTTTGGATCCGAAGGTCGCGCCCATCATCGA
The DNA here is from genome assembly GCA_017640485.1 of Phycisphaerales bacterium. Lineage (GTDB taxonomy): Bacteria > Planctomycetota > Phycisphaerae > Phycisphaerales > UBA1924 > UBA1924. Next base: position 6,069 of record JAEPQP010000129.1, read on the forward strand.
GCGAGCAATCGCGATCGCTCCAACTCCACGCACCGCGAGGACGCAGACAGGGGAGCTGGTCATGAACCCGACGAGCCCGTCGTAGAACGGCTTGCCTGCGTGGTCAGCATAGTGGGTTCCGGCGAGTTCTTTCGAGATGGTCATCATTTTCATCCCGACGATCGCGAGCCCCTTCTCTTCGAAACGGGTGATGATCTTGCCCATGAGGCCGCGTTGGACCGCGTCTGGCTTGAGGATGATGAGGGTGGTTTCCATTGGATTGCTCCGGTGTAATTCTGTGTTGGTGTGGTCGCCGAATGCTGTTTCCGGCGCGGTTGGAATGATAGCGCGTGCATCGAGGGTGTCCAAGTCTCCTCACCGGAATGGGATAGCTCTCACCCCAGTTGAACGGTCACTCCTCGCTATAGATCACCCGGAACCGCTCACAGAGCAGAATCATGTCCTCGCTGGGCTCCTTCCCGATCTCTGGGAGGGTCCTTGAGAAGAAGTCCCAGTGAGCCTGACGCCACCACTTGAGTGTGCGATCCCCCTCGCCTTCGTCGTATGCGAACTGTTCATCGACATCCTTGAACGCGGTTGGCGTGACGGAGCGTGTTTCGAGAATACAGCGTGCGTTTCCTGCTCCATCCAAGATCGCCGCAAGTGTTCCGGGAACCAACGGCGTTTCGTTGTCGTGCTCCCAAGCCCACAGCGCCGAGCAGGTCGCGGTCTTTGTCCCATCGAGCACCAGAGCCAAGAGCCGATCCGCCATGTCGCTCGAATCCCCAAAGGAGTCAACCATCACAGGCCTGGTGGCGATTCCCGGATCCTTCAGGGGATTGGCTTCGCGGAACCTGTCGATGAATGCTTCCACCTGCTTTGGGTTTGATGTGATCATGGTGGAGAGTCTAGGGCAGCAGTCGAATCACGCAGATTCTGATTGATTCACCCCCAAAACAGGCAGAAACCCTATGGATCGGATATGCTGCACCTTGAGATCCTGAATACGATCGAATGAAGTTGTGAGTGAGACATGCCCCGCCAAGGAGGGTGGAATGGCCAAAGGTACGAAACGATCGAAAGCGGACGCCGAGTCGATGGCGTCCAAACAACGCGACATCTCCGTTTCGGAGTTTTTCGCAAAAAACAGGCACCTGCTGGGATTCGACAATCCCCGAAAGGCCCTGCTGACCACCGTCAAAGAAGCCGTGGACAACGCGCTTGATGCGTGTGAAGAAGCAAGCATTCTCCCAGAGATCGAGGTCAAGATCGAAGAGGTCACCGCTCCGACGCACGCTTCCAAGCCGGGTCGGTACATCGTCACCATCACCGACAACGGGCCCGGGATCGTCCGCAAGCAGGTCGAGAACATCTTCGGGCGACTGCTATACGGCTCCAAGTTTCACCGGCTCAAGATGTCACGAGGACAGCAAGGGATCGGGATCTCCGCGGCGGGGATGTACGGCTTGATGACAACGGGCAAGCCGATGATCATCACC
>JAEPQP010000178.1 GCA_017640485.1 Phycisphaerales bacterium
GCATCACCCCTGAGCAAGCGCTCGAGCTCCTCACAGCCGCACCCCTTCACACGCTCGGACGCTACGCCGACGCCCGCTGCCGCGATATCCACGGCGACCACCTCCGCTCCTACATCATCGACCGCAACATCAACTACACCAACATCTGCACCGCCAAGTGCATCTTCTGTGCATTCAAACGAGCCGGTCACGAGGACGATGCATACACCCTCGAGTACGAAGAGCTCTACCAAAAAGTCCAAGAACTCTCCGACATCGGAGGCACCCAGATCCTCATGCAAGGCGGCATGAACCCAAACCTCCCACTCGACTGGTACCTCGAGCTTCTCAACGGCATCCGCGAACGCTTCCCGCATGTCAACATCCACGCCTTCTCACCTCCAGAACTCATCGAGTTTGTTAACTTCTTCAACCCTCCCGGAAACAACCTCATCGAGCAAGTCCGTTGGGTCCTCATCAAACTCAAAGAAGCCGGGATGAACTCCCTCCCCGGAGGAGGCGGCGAAATCTTCGCACCCGCAGTCCGCACCAAAATCGGGATGGGCAAGTGCGATATGGAAGCGTGGCTCCAAGTCATGTACGCCGCCCATTCACTCGGAATGTTCACCTCCGCGTCCATGATGTACGGCCACATCGAGGGATACGCCGACCGCATCCACCACATGCGACTCGTCCGTGAATGGCAAGACAAAGCTATCCGCGACTTCGGAGCCGGGAACCTCCCCGACGCCCTCGCGTACGACCCAACCGTCAAGAACCCAGAAACCGGAGGTCACTACCTCGGGTTCCACGCATGGCCCTTCCAACCAGACCACACCGCGCTGGGCCGTCTCCCAACCTGGCCAACCCCCGAAGACAAAGCACAAGGTCTCCCATTCCCCGGAGATGTCGTCGCCAACATCGACGGCACCGGAACCAAAGACCTCGACAAGAACTTCGGACGCCGACTCCGCTTCGCTGGCGCGACCGAATACCTCCGCACGCAAGCCGTCTCGCGCTTGATGCTCGACAACATCTACACCATCGGATCCAGCTGGGTCACTATGGGCCCCCTCGTCGGACAAACCGCCCTCTTCTACGGCGCCAACGACATGGGATCCGTCATGATGGAAGAGAATGTCGTCTCCTCCGCCGGAACCACCTACTGCTTGGACGAGCCGGTCCTCTGCAACCTCATCCGCACCGCCGGATTCACCCCCGCCCAGCGCGACTCCCACTACGACCTCATCAAGTCCCACACCGGACCCAACTCCCCCGACCTCCTTGTCAAAGACTGGTCTGAGCACCGCACCAAGCGCCTCCACATCCAGAGCGCCGATGAACAACAGGCAGAAGCCGAACAACTCGGAACCGCTGAACTCACCGTGGGTGCCACCGATCAGTAAAGATCTTTCATCCCGGCGCGGTATACTCCCCCCGTGCCACTCCGTGTCCTCCAGATCATCCTCCCCGCAGATCACCACGAAGATCTCTGCGTTATCCTCGACGACGCTCAGTGCAACCAACGCTGGATTACCCCACTCAACGACGATCTCGCGATGACCTCCGCCGTCCTCCGTTCAGAGTCCGTCGAACCCATCACCGACACCCTCCGAGGCAAATACGAAAACACCGACGGCTTCCGGACCATCCTCCACGACATCGAAGCCACCTACCCAAGACTCCCCGAACCCGAAGACGAACCCACCCCCGACAAAGAATCCGATACCCAGCACACCGGATGGAAAACCCGCTTCGGACGCGTCTCGCGCGAAGAACTCCAAGAAGACATCCAGGACTCCGCGAAGATCACACCCGTCTATCTCTCGATGGTCTCCCTCGCGACCATCGTCGCATGCGTCGGACTCCTCAAAGACTCCGCGCCAATCATCATCGGCGCAATGGTCATCGCACCGCTGCTCGGCCCAAACACCGCACTCGCGCTCGGAACCACGCTCGGCGATCTCAGCATGATCAAAAACGCGATCAAGTCCAACATCGTTGGACTCGGGATCGCGATCATCATCTCCATTGCCTACGGCTACTTCGGGGTCACCGACGACATCACCAATGAAATCATCACCCGCACCAAGGTTGACACCGCAGACATCGTCCTCGCTCTCGCCTCCGGCGCAGCAGGGGTCGTCGCCTTCACCACCGGCGCCTCCGCCGTCCTCGTCGGGGTCATGGTCGCCGTCGCCCTCCTTCCCCCCACCGCTACCTGCGGCATGCTCATCGGATCCGGACAACACGCCGAAGCCGCAGGGGCCGCCGTCCTCGCCGCGACCAACATCGTCTGCATCAACCTCTCCTCCGCCGCCATCCTCATCGCTCAAGGCGTCCGACCGACCACCTGGTACGACAAAGGACGCGCCAAAAAAGCAACAGTCACAGCCCTCATCACTTGGACCATCGCCCTCGCGACCCTCGCGGCGCTCATCCTCTACTTCTGGTAATCAACGCACCCGCCCGCTGAGCTCTAATCCGTCGACCCCGACCGCTCAGGACGGAACAGGATCTTGATCGTCACCTCGACCAGATCATCGGGATCCTTCGGATCGAGCCCATCAATCTGCGCCCCCTTTGCTCGCCACTGATAAATCGCATTCAGCAAAGGCTCATCCACCCCAAGCACCCCCGACGAATACACCACCCGCCCATCCCGCACAAACTCCGCGCGAGCAACCTTCCCCGTCCCATTGAACCACATCACCACCACCGGATTCTTCGGAATCGCCGAGAGCCGAACCGCCGAGGTGTATCGCGGACGCACCGTCAGGATCTCAAGCCCCTTCCCAACAATCGGCGCATTGGCTTTGTGCGGATCGACCTTCAGCGCCTTCTTGATCCGAGTCGCCGCGACCTCACGATCCGACAAGATCCCGAGCGTACCCACCACACGGTCCGCAGTCTTCCGCGCAGCTTGCCCAGTTACTCGCTCAGTCGCCTGCTCAACTGCACCCTCAGTTGCCTGCTCCTGAACCGGATCTTGCTGCACAGTTGCTTCCGCAACCTGCTGCTCCACTGTTTCAGCCGCCCCCTCAATCTGCTCTGCCCCAACAGCCTCCTCCGGCATCACAACCGTCGAAGCAACATCATCCAGCACCGCGTCGATCCCCTCCACGACCTGACGCGACGCGTCAATCAAAGGCTCAGAAACCGCATCAACAACCTCCTCCGCCAACTCGTTGACCGCCTCCTCAACTTCCTGAAGATCAAACTCAGCAGTCTCAATCGCTTCAATCTGCTGCACAGCCTGCTCAACAGCTTGTACGCTGTCTTCCGGAACAGACTCCGTCGCCTCGAATGAATCCCCAACCACCAAAGTCTGCGCCGCCTGATCCGTCTCAGACAACTCCGCTTCCCCCTCGACCGCTTCTTCCTTCTTCACACCAAGCCAGTTGATCGAAGCCGCCCGCGCCTCGTCAACCCCGAGCGCGAGTTCATCCTCCCGCTCCTCCGGAATCACCACGGGCTGTTCATTCATCGTCCCACGCGTCCCGGATGAACCCGGCTGCCACCAAGCCGTGAGCAAAATCACCGCGATCAGCAGGTGCA
>JAEPQP010000225.1 GCA_017640485.1 Phycisphaerales bacterium
AGCACTCCTTCATTCAGAAAGAACATCCATCACACACAGAAGCCAGTATACCAAATGTCTTCCAGCCGCATACACGCAGATCAATCCGAATGAGCACTCAACAGCTCAAATCATGATCGAAACCGTCACATGCTTTCACAGTGCAAAAGTTCGCCATCCCCAGACTCCAACCAACCGACTAGCAGCGATCATTGAGCCACGCCTCACCCTTCACAAGCACCTCAGAAGGGACTTCCTCACCCACAGCCGCGACCAAATCAGACAACAACACCCCCCGAAGGTGCTCGCGCCACGCCTCGTCCGCGTCCCACATCACTTTCGCGATCCCGCAAGGACGCTCCCCAACACACTTGCGTTCCTGCTTGGTCATGCACGGATTCTTCATCCGGATTTCGCTGCACGCAAAGGTGGACTTCTTCCCCTCGACTGCCTCAACGATGTCCAAGAAGCTCACATCGCTCGGATCCTTCGCCATCCGATACCCGCCAGTAGGTCCGAGCGTCCCCGCAACGATCCCCGCCTGTGCCAGCCCCTGCATCGCCTTCGCCAAATACTCCCGAGGCACCCCATGAAACTCCGCCAGCACCTTCGCAGGCACTGTCTTCCCCTCCGGCAACGCTGCAAGCACAGAACAACAGTGCAACGCCCATTCAACCTGATTCTTCAGCTGCATCATCCCAGTGTAGCAGCATCCAGCCCCAGCACCGCATCCATCGACCCAGGCGCGTTCCGCACCGCGAGATTCGCGATGTTCCACCCATTAATCAACATCACCAAGAAAGTCAGATCCGCAATCTCCTGTTCACTGAGATGCCCCTGGATCTCCTCAAACACCGCATCAACCCCCTGCCCATCCCCGCGCCGCGTCAGCACCTCCGTCCACGCCAGCGCCGCCCGCTCCCGCTTACTGAACAGGTTCGACTCGTGCCACACCGCAAGATGATGCAGCCGCAGCGCCCGCTCTCCATGGATCGTCGCCTCCTTCACATGCATATCCACACAAAACGCGCACCCGTTGATTTGTGACGCGCGGGTGGTCACCAGATCACACAGCGGCGCCTCGATGCTGCTCCCCGCCAGCGATTCCCCGAACGCCATGTACGCCGCAAACGCCTTGGGCGCCAGCCCAGCATAATCAAACCTCGATGACCCAGGCGGCACAGAAACAATCGACATAATAGATCTCCTTTACGGATACTATATATCCGAAATAGAGTCAAGTCAACAACCCACACCAAAACCCTCGAGCCAAACCCCGATACCCTTCAAGAGAACCCAACACAAGGCGACCCCATGAATCTCACCAACGACATCCATCAACTCATCACCGAATCCGTCCTCTGTTGGCTCGCCACCGCATCCCCAGACGCGACGCCAAGTGTCTCACCGAAGGAGATCTTCAAGCCCTACAACAACGACTCCATCATCATCGCCAACATCGCTTCCCCCAACTCCGCTCGAAACATCAAAGCCAATCCCCACGCC
>JAEPQP010000159.1 GCA_017640485.1 Phycisphaerales bacterium
CTCACAATGCTCCTGACCCTGCTGGGACTGTTCCTCCTTTACCCGATCGCGCTGACGATCCGGGGCGGGTTTGCAGTCGATCCCGCGACGGGGACTGGATGGACGCTCGATCATGTGCGGCTGGTCTTCCAGGATCCTTTGCAGATCACGGGTCTGATCAACTCACTGAAGATCGCGATCGCGGTCACCACAACCTGCATCATCATCTCGCTTCCGCTCGCAACACTCAGCGCGAGGTACACCTTTCCTGGAAAGAAGATTCTCAACGCCGCGATTCTGGTGCCTCTGATTCTTCCGCCGTTCGTCGGTGCGATCGGGATCAGCAAGCTCATGGGACGCGAGGGCGCGGTCAACGCGCTGCTCGGCACCGACTGGGACCTGCTGGGCAACGGGAAGTTCTGGGGGGTCGTTCTGGTCGAAGCGCTGCACCTGTATCCGATCATTTATCTGAACACCGTCGCGTCGCTCGCGAATCTGGATCCGGCGCTCGATGAGTCTGCAGAGAATCTTGGTGCGGGTGGATGGAGACGGTTTTTCAAGATCACGCTCCCGCTGATCCGTCCGGGATTGTTTGCGGGATCGACGATCGTGTTCATCTGGAGCTTTACGGAGCTGGGTACGCCGTTGATGTTCGATTACTCGACCGCGACCCCTGTCCAGATTTTCTACGGGCTCAAGGAAGTGCAGAACAACGCTGAGCCGTACGCGTTGACGCTTGTGCTGCTGTTGTCCGCGATCATGATCTATGTGCTCGGGAAGCTCGTCTTTGGACGCAAGGGCTACGCGATGTACTCCAAGGCGTCCCGCGCCGGAGCGGAAACCCCGCTCAAACCGTTCTGGGGATTCCTCGCGATGCTCGCGTTCGGGAGCGTGACCGCTCTCGCGTTGATGCCTCACATCGGGGTGGTGCTGACCTCGATTGCTCAGCCGGGGTCGTGGTATGCTTCCGTGCTCCCTGAATCCCTCACGCTCTCGCACTTCAACCAAGCGCTCACGGCTGGTGAATCGTTCAACTCGATCAAGAACTCGCTCATCCTGTCGCTCCTCGCGATGATCCTCAATATGGGCTTCGGCGTGCTGATCGGGTACATCCTCGTCCGGACCCGGGTCATCGGCCGAGGTCTGCTCGACGCGCTGTGCATGCTCCCGCTCGCGGTTCCGGGACTGGTGATGGCTTTCGGGTATGTCGCGATGACACTCCGCTGGCCCTTCGGCGCGGGTGATCCACTCCAAGGCACACTCGCGGTTTTCGGGACCAACCCGAACCCGTTCCCGCTGCTGATCATCGCGTACGCCGTGCGTCGCTTGCCGTACATCGTGCGCTCGACGGTCGCGGGACTCGAACAGACTTCCGGAGAACTCGAAGAAGCCGCGGTGAATCTGGGCGCGACGCGCGTGACCGCGGTCCGCAAGGTCATCATCCCGCTCATCATGGCGAACCTGATCGCGGGCGGCTTGCTCGTCTTCAGCTTCTCGATGCTCGAGGTTTCCGACTCGCTGATCCTCGCGCAGCGTTCGGACCACTTCCCGATCACCAAGATGATCTACGAGTTCACCAACCGACTCGGGGACGGGCAGTACATCGCATCCGCGATGGGTGTTTGGGGCATGACCCTGCTAACCATCACACTGGTCGGATCATCCGTCATGATGGGCAAGAAACTCGGGTCGATCTTCCGGGTCTGATGCGTCGTACACACTGGTATGCAGATCCGACCCACACAGACCGACGATGTCCCCAGCATCACATCGCTCCTGAATCACGAGATCATCCACGGCGTGGCGCACTTCGGGACCGAGCCGATCGAGCAGTCGGAAGTCAAAGGTCAGCTCGCGCAAGCCGAGGGCTGGTTCCCGTGGTACTGCGCTTTTGATGACAACGATGCGTTTCTTGGGTTCTGCAAGTCAGCGCCGTGGTCCCCTCGCGGCGGGTACAACTGGACCGCTGAGATCACGATCTACCTGATGCCCGAAGCGAGGGGCCGAGGGATTGGAAAGGCGCTGTACACCAAACTCCTCTCTACGCTCAGCGCCCAGCGATTCCAAGTGATCGTCGCGGGAGTCTCTGAACCCAATCCAGCAAGCGTCGCGTTGCATACCTCCATCGGTATGAAACAGACCGGCTACAACACCAGGATGGGCTACAAGCACGGCCAGTGGATCGATGTGAGCTACTACCAGATGATCCTCGGCGAGCAACCCAATCCTCCCGAGCCGATCCTGAGCATCCGCGAAGCGGTCGGCGAGTGATCGCATCAGCGGATGATTTTCCCGATACACTGGTGCATGCTTGATCCCAACGCCGAGATCCTGAACCGTGCGATGCATCTGATGCGATCCGCGTGGTCGTGCACACTGCTGTATGACGAGGCCGCGTTTGAGAGCCAGTGCATGATTGATCCCCGATCGGGTGAGTTCCTTGTTGGGATCGTCAGCGATGCGCAGGATGCACGCGACATTGTCCTCGCGTGTCCGCGCGATTCGTTCGACGCGCGTCTTCGGATCAGTGTTGAGCTCAGCGAACAAGTCAGCGAAGAACAGTGCGATCGGTTTACCGCGTACCACCTCCCGGCGACCACCCCGTTGCTGGCGCGTGCGACCTACGAGTACGCGAAACTCGATTCGGGAGAGGTGGTCACCCCCGACCAGTGCCCGCTGGTCAATCCGCTCGTCGATCAGTTGGGTCCGTTGTGCAGAGCACTCAACGCGGACCGGGAGCGTCTGGCGCGTGTATGTTTGAATCTCTCCGGAGTTGAGCACGAATCGCCCCTCGCTGTTGGGGTTGATCCTGATGGGATTGACATCCGCGCCCGGTTTGGGCTGGTCCGGATGGTGCTCCCTGAACCCATCACAGATCACGAGCACGCGTTGGATACGATCCGGAGACTCTTGGAGAATCACGATGCGTGAAGCCCATGCCCATATCTTTCAGCTCGGACGCTCACTGACCATGCTCGATTGCTCTGGATGCTCGAGCCGCGATGAGATGCTGTCGCTGATCCGTGAGCGATCCTCGACGCTCCGGGACGACGAATGGGTTCTGGCGCACAGTGTGCGTCCTGAGGGCTGGGACGATCCACGCTGGCCGACGCGAATGGAGCTCGATGGTGCGAGCGGTTATCGCCCGGTCAGCGCCTGGTGCTTTGATTACCACTCCATGGCGGCGTCGTCTGCCGCGCTCTCGCACGCTGGGATTCATGCGGGATCGACGATTGACCGTGGGATTGTCGGTGTCAATGAGCAAGGCGAGCTGACGGGGATGCTCTACGAGCACGCGGCGCTCGTGCTCTGGTCGAGTGTTCCTGAACCCAGCACGGCGGATCGCAGATCGCTGATTATCGCGGCGTGCGATCATCTCAAGCAACTGGGATTCAACGAGGTCCACGATCTCAAGTCTCAAGATTGGCTCGGACCATTGCTCCACGATCTCCAATCCGAAGGGATCACGGATCAACGATTCGAGCTGTTCCCGCTGATCAAAGATCTCGACGCGACGCTCGCGACCCGATCAACCTGGGAATCCGATCAGCTCAAACTCGCGGGGACCAAGATCTTCACCGATGGGGCGCTCAACTCTCGCACCGCGTGGATGCTCGAAGAGTACTGCGATACCCCGTCGCTAGGAACCCCGATGATGACCGCTCAGGAGATCGACGACGCGATGCTGCTGAGCAAGTCCCACAACCTCCCGGTCGCGGCACACGCGATCGGGGACGCGGCGGTCCGCGCGGTGCTCGATTCGATCGAACGGACAGGATGCAGGGATTCCGGGATGCGGATCGAGCACCTCGAGCTGGTGCATCCCGATGATCTCCCAAGATTCAAAGCACTCGGCGTGATCGCGTCGGTCCAGCCCTGCCATCTGCTCCCCGACATCGAGGCACTCAACACCGCGCTCCACGATCGGCTCGATCGCGTGCTCCCGCTCAGATCATTGATCGATTCGGGTCTTGAGCCGGGTACAGAGCTCGTGTTTGGTTCCGATGTCCCGATTGTTCGCGCGGATCATGAGGATTCATTGCAAGCCGCGATCCATCGCAGGCGGGACGGCATGGATGCGTCTGATGCGATCGGGATGGACCAGGCGCTGACGCGTGAAGAATCGCTCACATGCTTCGGTGTCTGAAAGATGAGGCGCTCAATCACTGATCTGCATTGAATCGTCGTTTGAGACTTCATCGAGCGGGATCTGGAGTTCGAACTCCGCGCCGTGACCACGCTTGCGGGTCAGCGAGAGATCCCCACCCATCTCCAGCGCGAGGCCGCGTGAGAGTGCGAGTCCGAGGCCGAGCCCGGACCGATCGCTGAGTGATGGGGAGGATCCACGCACGAACTCGCCGAAGATTTTGCGTCGGTCCTTGCTCTGAACACCCGGGCCGTGGTCGGCGACCCTGAGTAGCAGTGCATCTCCGGAAATCTCTGCATCCAGATGCACGCGGAGATCGAGGTCGTCGGAGTTTTTCGCGTCCCCTCCCCCGGCGTACTTGCATGCGTTGTCCATCAGATTCATCATGATCCGCTCGACGGCATGCGGATCAAGCGTCACTGTCCGCTCGGCATCGTTGGAAGTATCATCGGACACGATGAGGTCCATCCCCGATTGCTCACCGAGTCTCGACATCGGGGGGATCAGACGGGCCATGAGTTCTCCGACACTGAGCTGCTGCTCGCCCTTGGGTTTTTCTTTCTGTCGTCCGGGCTGGCGCGAGATCCGTGCGTACTCGAGAACATTCTCCACAATCCCGGTCAGCCGATCTGATTCTCGCTTGAGTGTGCTGAGGTACTCCTTGCGAACAGATTCATCCGTGACCATCCCGTCGGCGAGCATCTGGGAGTACAGCCGAAAGGTCGTCAGAGGCGTGCGCAGTTCGTGCGTCACAGCGCCGACGAATCGGGCTCTGCGAGCGGACAAGGTCA
>JAEPQP010000155.1 GCA_017640485.1 Phycisphaerales bacterium
GGATGCCCCTTATCATCAGACTCAAGAAAAACTCCCGCATGCAGAACACGCGAGAGTCATTGATTGATGGATAACATCCAAGAACTTGTTACGGGCAACCCGCTCCGTATGCGGAGAGGAATGCACTGATATCGAAGAAATCGAAACTGGTGTCTCCGTTGAGATCGGCTGATGGATCCCCTGAACTGAATGCCGAGAGGAACGCGGAGATATCAAAGAAGTCCAGTTCTCCGAACGGTTCAGCAAAGTCAGCGATGCAGACACCCGATCCGACTTCGCCGATCAGGTGGACAACCAGATCGTCTCCGCTTGAGGCTGGACCGAAGAGGGACTCATCGTTCACTGCACGGAAGGTGTAGGTCGCGGAGAAGGCCCCCTCGTTGTCATCGGAGAGTATCGCTTGGATGGTCTCGCTAGATTGACCTGGAACCGACTCGACAGATGAGAAATCCGTTGTGAGAGCCGAAACATCTCCAGCTGATGAGATGAGCACAATGTCCATCGGGGCACCGGTCACGGCATCGCCGATATTGAAGAACTCGATGGTCTCTGTCGCATCCCCTGAATCTGATCCGATGAGCCCCAGATCTATGGTGATCTCGTGGAGGTCGCTCCCTGATGAGAGGGATCCGTCGACAGGATTGAAGATGTTGACCTGCACACTGATGATGTCATCCGTATCATTCGCGCCGTTGCCGGCCCCTCCCGCGGTGGTGACATCGAGGTTGTCAATGACGATCTGTTCGCTCGAGACTGATGCGGAGTCGGTAGCACCTGAAGGGAGCGATACGGTGAACATGCTCGAATCGGTCGGCGTGTTCATCGGGAACGCGTTTGGATTTTCCCAGACCGAAGCCTCCAGGCCACTGCTCGCGACAACGGTGTAGTAGGTCCCGTCGCTGCCTTCTTTGTTGACCGTCACAGGGACAGGAGCAACAGAGTCACCGACGAGGGCGTTGATCTCGATGGAGAGCGTCGAAGAGCCGTCGGCTTCTGGGCTCGGACCGACGAAGATCGTGGAGTTGTTGTTCTGATTCATGTACACCGACCAGACGAACTCTGGGTGGTCGATGAATGCGTTGCGGTTGTTGGTGTAGAAGAACGGGTTGAGTGTCGAATCGTAGATCGCGTGGTTTCTTCTTCGCTCGAACTCATCTGGAGCGTCGAGATAGTGCCAAGCAACGAAGGAACTCAGGTCGCCCATCTGATTTCCTGATGGCGTTCCGTTGACCAGAGACAACCCCATCGATGACCAGCGTGTATCGGAGTAGAAGATGCTTCGGGCAATATCGCCCTTGTCTATATCGCCTGGGAAGTAGAAGCTCCCCAGACTCCCGAATCCGCCGGTGGTGGTCGCGTTCCCGAATGGCTTATTGCCGCGTGAGGAGTTGATCGATGGATTGCAGGGACGCAGCGCGTGCGCATCACCCAGATTACCTCGTGAAGAGTTGGATGCTGATCCCGGCTGACGGGATTGCGGCCAGACATGCTCGCGGTTCCATGTCGACCCCGAGTCCCAGAGACCACTGACCGAAGCGCCGTTATACACAAGCAGAATGTTGGTTGGATTGTTGGGATCCTGATCGACAGTGCGTGACATCACCCGAAAGTCGCCGTAGGAACGTTGGATGTGACCAGCAGACATCGCAGCGGTCAGCTGAGTCTTCAGTGCAGCCCCTGTCCCGGTCGCACCACTGTAGTAGCTCACGGGTGGATCGTATTGATCGGCCCCGAGTGCGGTTCCAGAAAGCATGAACACCAGGATCGCTGTTCCCGCGGCACCTCGGCTCCATGATTCCATTCGACAAGTCTTCTCAATACTCATTCGCTCATCTCTCCAGTGGTCCATTCGAGCTCGCTGTAGAACGCGTGAAATACAACGCACACATCCACGCCATAGCTCGCATTGATAAGGATATCGCGGGGTGCGGATTCTGACCTACGTGAACTGAGTGAATCGCTCTTTTTTCTTGTGTTTCTCGGCAGAATACCGGGTTATCGGCGACTCGCAGACCGGGTGATATTGACTACTTTACGCACACCAGCGGAGGGGGTTTCTTTGGTACAGTGGTATGCCCACATTCCAACGGAACCCGAAGAATCCCCTACTATGAACCTCATGGGCGTTTGGTGCACACGACACTTCGGAGGCTGGGGTCAACCGGCGTTATCATGGGCTGCGGATTGGATCCTGGATCGATTCAAAGATGATGCTGGGATCGTTGATCTGAAAGACACGCGTGTTGTGCTGCCAGGCCGAAGAGCGGCACGTATGCTCTTGGGAACATTGGTCGATCGATGCAGTGATACGGGTTTGATCCTGATCCCGCCCACCCTTCTGACCCCGATCGATCTCCCGAATCATGTCATCGGTGCATCGGCGTGCGAATCCGCGTCCTTATTGACCAGACGGATCGCATGGATCGAAACACTCAACAGCGTGGATCAGGAGGTGATTCGATCGCTCGCACCCACGGCTCCCTCCCAATCGGGCTGGGACCGCTGGTCTTCGCTCGCCGACTGGATTCATCGAATTTCGAGCGAACTTGGCGACTCAGGACTCCTGATACACGATGTTCTCGAGCACATCCAAGATGAACTCGAAGGAACTGAACGCACACGATGGGAGACGCTCTCACGGTTACAAACCGCATACATAGTTCGTCTCGCATCCATCGGGATTGTGGACGAACGATTGGATGTCCTCGAACGCGTGACCCAGACTCATGTGGAGTTCGATAGCCCAGAACGGCACTTGATCTTCGTGGGTTTGTCTGAACTCGGCTCAATCGCTCGCTCGGCGCTGCAACGCGGATCCTGCCGGATCGACGCACTTGTGTACGCGCCGCGGTCGATGTCTTCAATGTTTGATGAACTGGGGTGCGTCGATACAAAGTCTTGGCTTGCTTGCGAGTTGGATATCCCTGAAGAACGGATCGTGTTCACCCCGGATATCGATTCGATGTGCGAGCACTCACTCGCGGCCCTCGCGGATTCCCAAGGCGTGATCGATTCATCTTCAAGCGTCATTGGGGTGACCGACGAATCCCTTTTCCGCGCATTGGATCGAACTGCTCGGCAGTCGTCCGGATCGATCTCACTGCATTCAGCGAATGGACACTCCGCGCAATCTACCCCCCCAGCCGTGCTGATCGCCAAGATCCTCACCTATCTGACTGAACGGACCTTCGATTCGTTCATGGATATCGTGCGACATCCAGCAGTGGAATCGGCACTCCAGATCAAGTTCTCTTCTGTTGATGCAGTCGAAAGCGACCAGAAACCAACCAGTCATCACAAAGCGTTTTGGTTGAAGTCACTGGATCTCATCCGTCAGGATCATGTCCAGACAGGGAAATTCCAGATCCCTGCCGGAACTGAATCCAGTATCGCAGAGGATGCACGGGCCGTCCATGCTGCGATCACGGAGTTCCTTCTCCCACTCACACAAGACGATGCACGTGGGGTGCCGGAACGCTCACTCATGGATTGGCTGGACCGATGTCTTCAATCGCTTCGACTCATCTATGACGGCGCGGAACTTGATCCGGACAACGAGCAACATGCGTCGACACTCGAAGGCCTTGAATCCATCCGTGTGGTTTATGAAGAAGCAGAGCACGCGCAGAATCTGGGACAACACCTTCAGGAACTCGAATCATCCTCCGCATTGAGTCTGCTCCTCAACCGATTGGGTGAGATTCAGCTGTCGGCAGAGTCGCGATGGGATTCAGTGGAAACACTGGGATGGCTTGAGTTGATGCTCGATCCCGCTCCACGATGTGTCGTCATGGGTATGGATGAGGCTTTCGTGCCGGGATCGATCACACACGACCCGCTGCTTCCCGGCACCCTCAGAAGTTCCCTCGGTATGGTCTCCAATGAGGATCGATTCGCGCGAGACCTATATTTCATGAACGCGATTCATGCCTCGCGTGACAGCGTCTTCCTGTGTGCTCGCGCAAGTAACCAGGGGGACCCGATCACTCCAAGCAGGCTGATTCTCCGAGCGAAGGGACCGGAACTGGCTGCGCGGATTCAGCGGTTTGTCGGACACGACGGTTCACAATCCACACTCCCGCGAATCAGGAAAGTGACGCATCCGGGAGTCGTCGATCGCTTCGCACCGAAGCTGGTTGTGGACACCGATTACACGCCCCCAATCAGCATGAGCGTGACCGACTTTGATGCCTACCTGAAATCGCCCGCGTTGTGGTACTTGCAACGCAGACGGAAGCTGAATGATCTTGACCTGAGCATCCGTGAGCTTTCCCCGATTTTGATGGGCAACCTTGTTCATTCAGTATTTGATGCATTCGGGAAGGATCCCGCGCTGCGTGAACTGGACGATGCCGGCGACATCAACGTCGCGCTCAAATCCCTTCTCAATGGCTGTGTGCGTGCCCAGTTTGGTTCAACACTCCCCGCCGCGATCAGTGTGCAAACCGAGCTTATCCAGTATCGATTCGCGTGGTTCGCGAGAGAACAATCCAAGCGCAAGCGTGCCGGCTGGTCGATTGTGCATTCGGAGTGGTCCCCCAATGACTCGGCATCGCCCATGCTGGATGTTGATGATGAGCCGATGGGTCTTCGGGGAAAGATCGACCGGATTGATCTGCACGACGATGGGCGGGTAGCGATCATCGATTACAAGACCGGCAAGTTCCAGAACGCTCAGAGTGCACACTACAAAGACGATCGTTGGATCAAGCTGCAGCTCCCGTTGTACAGAATCCTCGCTGCTGATTTGCTCGACGGCAGAACCCCTGAGTTCGGGTACATCGGTTTACCAACCAAAGAGAGCGATCCAGTGATGGACTTTGCTTATTGGAGTGAATCTGAGCTCAAGAACGCGGATGAAGCTGCGAGGGATGTGGTCCGCTCGATCCGTTCCCTGCAGGCTGGTGAGATTATCCCGATGGGTGAACATCCACCGAAGCATGGAGCGCTTGGCTTCGTGACCGGCCAGCGTTTCGAGACGGGCGGGCTCGATATCCATGACGATTCAGAGA